>CANPZE010000021.1 GCA_947589315.1 uncultured Lachnospiraceae bacterium
CAATATGAATAACATACCTATGCAGCATACCATTGAACTTATGAAGAATAAGAATCAGTTACAGCAAAAGGTTGTTGAGTTCATAAAAAATGCGGACTTGTATATGGATAACTTTGAATATGTGGATATGGATAAAATACAGCTGAAAACTGGTGAAGATGATGAAAAACCGGATGAGAAAGTACTTGATATTCCAGAAAATATTATGGATCAGATCAGGCTGGTTTCCACATATAAAGGCGTACATGTGCCAAGCATGATATTTGATTCCACAGGGACAAAGAAGATTGCGGCTATTGCCAGCTATATCATTGAAGCACTTGAACAGGGCAGAATTCTTGTGGTAGATGAGTTGGATAGCAGTATCCATTTTAAGCTTACCAGGGCGATTGTTGCGATGTTTAATAATGAATTGAATACAAGTGCGCAAATGATATTTACAGTTCACGATATAAATCTTATGGATTGCAAGAGGATGTTCCGTAAGGAGCAGATTTGGTTTGTTCACAAAGATGAAGAAGGCGTATATGTATATTCGCTTGCTGATTTTAATGCACAGCAGGGGGTGAGGGATACAACAGATGTTATGGGAAAATATAGGAAAGGTACTCTTGGAGCATTGCCTGATCCAGAACTAATCAATTCCTTGCTTAGTATTAAAGGTAATGTAAAGGGGGATGATGCCGATGCCAAATAAGCTCCCCAAGTTCTTTGATAAACATAAAATTTGCATTATCTGCGAAGGCAATGAGGAATATGAGTATCTTAAGCGTTTGAAAGAGCTGAAAGTGTGGAACGGGCAATATGATATTTCATTAGTTAATGCCGGTGGCAATGGAAACATTCCGGCGAGATATCAGGATCGGTACCAAAATGGAACATATGAACTGGTGCTTGTGTTCTGTGATACAGAAAAGAAACCTCATGAGCAGTATGAGGACATTAAACGTAAGATTAATGAGTTTCATGGTGTGGATAATGCAGCAGATGAAGTTGTGATATTTGCTAATCCCTGCACGATGCAAATTGTTACAAAGCATTGGACAGATGAAAACATAAAATCGCCAGCGAAACCGGTAAATGCACCGCTTATTCAGAAATATACTGGCGTAGAGAATTACAAAGGAAGAGCGGATCAGATAGCTTCTGTTATGAAACATATTTCTGTGGATAATTATGGGGATATGTTTCGGAGAATTAAGAGACTTGAGGGTGCGGATGATGAGCTGGGGCGTAGTAATTTTGGAAGATATATAGATGGTTTGATGTGTGATGATGAAGCATGGATAAATAAAATCAATGATAAACTAATGTAGATGAAGGTATTTGTCTTTGTCGAAATCGGGGAAGGATAAACGGGAATGGAACAGGAAGACAGATTTTTGCAGAAACGGATCCAGGATTTGGCGCAGCGTTCATATCAAAATGACCGGTATACATATACCGGTTTTCTCAGCATGGGAGAACAGGATGTTTTTTATCGTCAGCTGGGCCAGCTGGCGGAGGTAGAATGGAAACTCTGGGGAGGGACGGAAGGCTGTGAACGGCAGGTCCTTCGTTTTGGAGGAGTGGAAAGCCTGGGTTATGAGGAGGAATTTCCCATTGCCTGTATTGCGATTTGCCCGGTCATGGAGAAATTTGCCGATAAGCTGGGGCATCGGGATTATCTGGGAGCCTTGATGAATCTGGGAATAGAGCGGAGTACGCTGGGAGATATTATTCAGAAGGATAATCGGGGATATCTGTTCTGCCTGGAGCAGGTGGCAGATTATATTACCGAGCATTTAGATCAGGTGAAGCATACCAATGTACGTTGCCAGCGGATGCAGGAGATACCAGAGGCCGTGAAGCCGCAGCTTCAGGAGGCCTCTTTGGTAGTCAGCAGTCTGCGGGTGGATGGGATCGTAGCCAGATTGTATCATCTGTCCAGAAGCCAGAGTATGGAATTGTTTCGGGAAAAGAAGATTGCAGTGAATGGAAAGCTGCTGGAGAATAATAGCGGACATTTGAAGGCGGGAGATTTAGTATCCGTGCGCGGATACGGCAGATTTATTTATGAGGACTGCCATGCGACCAAAAAGGGACGCCTTGGCGTCCGTGTCCGGCAATATGTTTAAGGGGAAGGAAATGTAAATAGGGATCATATGGAACAGGGATTACAGGAGAAAGTGATATTTCATATTGATGTGAATAGCGCTTATTTATCCTGGGAGGCGGTTCACCGCCTGAGCCAGGGGGCAAAGGAGGACCTGCGGGAAATTCCTTCTGCGGTGGGAGGAGATATCAGCACCCGCCATGGGGTTATTTTGGCAAAATCTCAGCCGGCCAGGCAATTTCATGTACAGACGGGGGAAAGCATTGTGGAGGCATTGCGCAAATGTCCGCAGCTTACTCTGGTGCAGCCGAACCATGAGCTGTATCAAAAGTATTCCAGGGCCTTTATGGATATTCTGCGGGAATATTCTCCAGCGGTGGAGCAGTATAGCGTGGATGAGGCTTTTATGGACATGACAGGTATGGAATTGTTGTTTGGGACGCCCTGGGAGGCGGCTGTGAGGATTAAGGACCGGATCCGGGAGGAACTGGGCTTCACTGTAAATGTAGGGATCTCCAACAACCGTCTTTTGGCTAAGATGGCCAGTGATTTTGAGAAGCCGGATAAGGTGCATACTTTATTTCCGGAAGAGATTGAAAGAAAGATGTGGAAGCTCCCGGTACGGGAACTGTTCTTTGTGGGAAGATCTACGGAGAAGAAGCTGAAGACTTTAGGGATCCATACGATTGGCCAGCTGGCCGGAACGGATAAGGAGCTTTTGAAACAGCATCTGAAAAAGCATGGGGAGATTATCTGGAATTTTGCCAATGGGATCGCAGTGGCTGATGTGGCGGCAGAGGAAATAAATAACAAGGGATTTGGGAATAGTACGACTTTGCCTTTTGATGTGGAAGATGGCGATACTGCCAAGATGATTTTGTTGTCTCTGGCGGAAACGGTGGGCAGGAGGCTGCGCAGCCATGGAGCAAGGGCGGAGGTGGTCGCAGTACAGATCCGTTATTCGGATATGACAGGTACTACCCATCAAAGGGTATTGGCCGATGTTACGGATGTCACCAATGATATTTATCAGACCGCCTGCCGCCTTTTTGATGAATCCTGGGACAAAACCCCCATCCGTTTGCTGGGGATACAGGCCGGAAAGGTAGCTTATCGGGAGGATGGCCGGCAGATGAGTCTTTTTGGGGAGACAGAACATGAGAAGCTGGAAAAGTTAGACAAGGCGATGGATCAGATCAGGGAAAGGTATGGAAATAATGCAGTGATGCGGGCTTCCTTTTTGGCAGAAGAAAAGCCGGTGGAACATCTTTCCCCCGGCATTGTAAAGGATCACAAAGCGTCCCGGCTTTCCTGAGCCCGGCGCTGCCATGCTGCCATGCTGTCATATTGGCGATACATTTTCTGTACCCCATTTTCTAATAGATAGTAGTGGGAAATATAGGGGAACAGGAGGATCAGCAGCGGGATCAGCAGGATCATCAGGCTGATATGGAAAGAGATTACCATTCCTACCAGGCAAAGGGTGGTCATCCATGCGAACAATACAGTAACGATCAGATGGACCAGCCGTTCGTGTTGGAAAAACTGGATCTGTATCAGATGCTGCTGTATGATCTGCGCCCAATCCCTCTCCTGAGGATTGGCGGCCTGCTCCTCCAGCAGGGTATCGATTTGATTCATGTAGCCTAAAATTCTTTTTTTCATGAAAATCCCCTTTCAACTACTTTTTCAAAGTATATATGATTTCTGTGATAATTTTCTTTTCCCAGGGAATAAAAAATTTCACACAGATGATTAATAGGAACAAGACATATAAATAGGTGGGAAGTGGCCCTGTCAGCTTGCAGCTTAGTCCGAAGATCCCCAGTAAACACGGGACGAGAGTCTTGATGATATACTCATTGCCGCACAGGTAGAGAGTTTCTCTGCCGATTTTAGACAACAAGGATATGTTTTCCAGCAGTCTGGCAATTACTAAATTGAGCCAGATCAACAGCAATGCCCGAAATGATGGGAAAAGGATCATATTCCCAAAGATTGAATTGATATAGTCTACTTTTTCGAAAAGCATGATGGAATAAGCCGCTGTCAGAACACCCGTTACAACAAAGATCACTTTTTTTCTTCTGGTATTCAGTCGAAGAAATTCTACGATATGAGGATAGGCAATATATCCAATAGCAAAAAACAGCATATAAAAAAGGGCGCTGTCTAAGTTATAATACCAGCGCGGCAGGTCTTGGGGAGCCAGCGCCTTTGCCACCACCAGATGGATCACCAGACAGGTTATAAATATAATATAGTTGTATTTTTCCAGTTTTATGATCTTAAAAATTATCTCCATCAGGAACAGGCAGGTTAAAAACCAAAGGGAGGAGGCAAAAAAGGTATTTCTTACATTTCCCTTTGCCACCAGCAATAATGCTTCTTGAATATCGGGGATCCCTGCATCGTTCTGGACTACATTAATGATGATAGACAGAAAGCAAAACAAATAGAAAGGAAGCATAATGGATTTGAATTTTTTGGCAATATAATACAGTATGTTCTTTTCTTTATCATAAGAGTCCATACATCCTGCTAAAAAGAAAAATAAAGGGACGTGATATAAAAACACAAAGGGATGAGCCTTTCCAGCTGTCTCTCCAAAATGTCCCAAATAGATTGCAAAGATTCCCAAACATTTAGCAATATCAACCCACTTTACTCGTTCGCGATTCTCCATTTTGTTACTCCTTCTGATAGCCAGATCCATTCGACAGTTTCTTCTTGGTTGTCTGCGGGTATAATTATACCCTGTATTTGGGAAAAAATCCAGAGGGATTTCATGAGGGGCGCAGGCATAGGACATGGGATAACAGCAATAAAATGAGAGGAGAGAGAAACGGGGATGGAACAGGAATGGAAGATAATCAGAAGCTGGATTCCATGTTGAATCTGGCAGTAGATGTATCAGAGGAGGATCGGGAGGAGAGCCGGGAACTGGGGGTTGGATACAATATACAGGAAAAAACCTGGAGGCTTATCGTAAAGTATACAGGGGATTTAACAGAGATTGAGGAGGCTGTGCCGGGAAGCCGGGCAATCCCTTTATATAATCAATATGGCATCATACAGATTCCAGCGGATCAGATTGATGTTTTAGCTTCCCTTCCTCAGATCCAGTTTATTGAAAAGCCCAAGCAGCTGTATTTTTCTTTAGACACGGTAAGGAGCATTTCCTGTGTGAATTCTGTACAGGCGGTACCCGGAGAGGAATCTAATGGCGGGGGAGGAAGTTCCCTGCGCAAGAATCTTACAGGAAAGGGAGTATTGGTAGGTATTGTGGATTCTGGAATTGATTATACCCATCCCGCTTTCCGCAATCCGGACGGCAGTACCAGGATTTTGTATCTGTGGGATCAGACGGGAAGGGTAACGGATTCTTTGAAAAGGCCGGAAGGTTATAGCCAGGGGGCAGAGTTCACCCAGGAGGATATTAACCGCCTGCTGGCAGGAGAGGACACGGAGGGCCTGTACGCTCCGGAGGAGACAGGAACGGGCCATGGAACGGCGGTGGCTGGGATTGCGGCGGGAAATGGTTCTGCTTCTGCGGGAAGGCGTTATCGGGGGATTGCAGTAGAGAGTGATCTGCTGGTGGTAAAGCTGGCGGCGCCCAGTGGCGGATTTCCCAGGACTACGGAAGTGATGGAGGGCCTGGATTATCTGATCCGGAAGGGAGTCCGGCTGCAGCGCCCCATTGCTGTTAATCTCAGCTTTGGCAATAATTATGGGGCTCACAATGGCCAGTCATTATTTGAAAATTATATTGCCCAGCTTTCAGGGATAGGAAAAAATGTGATTGTTGTAGCCTCGGGCAATGAGGGGGACGCCAGGCATCATGCCCGGATACAGCTGCAGGAGCAGATGGAAACGGTGCCGTTTGCCATAGCAGAAAATGAGGTCAATATCAGCCTCCAGCTCTGGAAGAGGTATGCCGATGATTTTGCCTTGTTTTTGGAAGCCCCTAACGGCGTACGCCAGCAGATTGACCCTCGTCCCGGCAATTCGGAAGAGTATTCCCTGGCGGGTAACCGCCTTCTTGTCTATTATGGGGAACCTACGCCCTATGCGGTTATACAGGAAATATATATGGAGTGGCTGCCAGGAGGAGAGCGTCAATTTCTCACAGAAGGGGTATGGAAGATCCTGTTGCTTCCAGAGCGGATCGTGGATGGGAGGGTAGAATTGTGGCTGCCGACAATAGAAGCCGTTGGCATGTCTACCGGTTTCCTGCGCCCCAGTCCGGATACAACGCTGACCATTCCATCCACTTCCAGGAATGTGGTCACTGTGGGAGCCTACCGCCAGTCTAATGATACTGTAGCGGCATTCTCTGGACGGGGAGATACCGTAGATGGCAGGAATATGCCTACGCTGGTAGCGCCGGGAGTAGGGGTGGTAACAGCGGCTCCGGGAGGAGGCTATACTGCCCGGACAGGGACGTCCATGGCAGCTCCTGCTGTCACTGGCAGCGCCGCATTAATGATGGAGTGGGGGATCGTACAGGGAAATGATCCGTATTTATATGGAGAAAAGATAAAGGCTTATCTGATCCGGGGAGCCCGGCCGCTGCCTGGGGAAAGGGTACCTTCTGTGAGGCAGGGATGGGGGGCATTGTGCCTGCGGGATAGTCTGCCTTGATACTTGAGGCCGAATAGGAGACGGCTGGGAATGGAGATAAGAAAAGGGTGCGCCGGCTCATGCCGGAACACCCTTTTGACCTGATCAGATCCGATCAGGGTTCTCTGTCAGATAAATATATTCCGCTATGGAACGGTCATAGCCTTCAATATGTTTGTACAGCCATTCGATAACCTTCAGATTCAGCTGGGCAACAAAGGAATCAGAGGGGCCTTCCTCTTCCTCCAGCATTTCTGTTAGATCCTTTACGGTGGCTTTCAGTGCGTTATGCTGCTCCTTATGTTCTGCCAGTCCAGGATAGCCAATCTCCTCCTGGAGCTTTTCCTCTGCCTCAAAATGATAACATACATAATCCGTAAGGAAATTTAAGGTTTTTACTGCGGTGCTTTTTTCACGGCTGCTCTCCATAGTCTCCAGGAGCCGGTTGATTCTCTGGATCAGCTCGCGGTGCTGGGAGTCGATCATTTCATTACCGGTGATCAGATTTTCTGTAAACTCTGCTCTCATATTCATTTCCTCCATTTACCTTGTAGTAAATCTATAGATTTCTAATAACTATTATACAACTGATAAAGGAGCAGTGCAATAAATATTTGCGGATACAGCGAGAGGGCTTGCAGAATATTTATGCAGGGGGATGTATGGGAAAATTTACTTTCACCTTGTAAAAAGGCGGAAAAGGAAGTATACTTTGAGACGGTGGCTATTTTGGGAAATATATAACCTCCCTTTGACATACATTAGGTACACAGAGAATTTTGGCAGAAACAGAGGAGCGGAAATGGATCTTTTAACGATTTTTCTATTGGCGGTAGGGCTGTCTATGGACGCCTTCGCAGTATCTGTTTGCAAGGGACTTGCCATATCGGGGATCACCTGGGGAAAATGCTTTATGGTAGGCGGATGGTTTGGGTGCTTCCAGGCGCTGATGCCCATGACAGGATATTTTCTTGGGATCCGTTTTGAAACATACATTGATGCAGTAGCGCCCTGGGTGGCATTTATCTTATTGCTTTTTATTGGCGGCAATATGATCTATGAGACCATATCTGGAGAACACCCAGAAGAAGAAAACAGTACGTTAGCCCCCAGGGAAATGTTGATTTTGTCTGTTGCTACCAGTATAGATGCTCTGGCGGCGGGGATCACCTATGCCTGTATCCCGGTCAGCCTGAATGCTTCTATAGGGCGGACCGCCAATACACTGGCGGCCTGTGCGCTCACGGGAATTATCACTTTTCTCATTTCTGTCACAGGGGTGCGGATCGGAAATATATTTGGGAACAGGTATGAGAAGAGGGCGCAGCTGGCAGGAGGGATTATTTTGATTCTACTGGGAGTGAAGATTCTGCTGGAGCATTTTTGGAAATAATGCAGGATAAGGACGGGAAAGTCTTATGATTTATACAGTTACATTGAATCCTTCATTGGATTATACAATGAAGGTTCCGGAACTCCATATGGGAAGGACCAACCGGTCGGTGGAGGAAAAGCTGATGCCGGGAGGCAAGGGGATCAATGTCTCCCTGATGCTGCAGAACCTGGGGCTGGCCAGCACAGCTTTGGGATTTCTTGCGGGATTTACCGGGGAAGAGATCGGCAGGGCGGTCCAGGAATGCGGCATTCAGGAACAATTTCTTCTGCTGGAAGAGGGGCAGTCCCGGATCAATGTGAAGCTCCGGGCAGATGTGGAGACAGAGATCAATGGAAGCGGTCCTGAGATCCCCGCAGAGAAGCTGGAAGAGTTAAAAAGGCAGATACTTCTGTTGCAGGCAGAGGATATCCTGGTATTGTCCGGAAGCCTGCCTCCATCGGTACCAAAGGATTATTACTGCCGATTGATGGATGGTTGTGAAGGAAAGGGAATCCTTACTGTGGCGGATACCCAGGGGGAGGGCCTGTTAGCTGTTCTCAGCTGCCATCCCTTTCTGATTAAGCCCAACCATCATGAGCTGAATGAGATTTTCGGAAAAGAAATAACGGAGAAGGAAGAATTATTCTCCTGCGCCCTGAGCCTGCAGCGGCAGGGAGCCAGGAATATCCTGATATCCAGAGCCGAAAAAGGGGCTCTTATGTTGACGGAGGACGGGCGATGGCTGGAACAAAAGGCGCCGGAAGGAATCCTGGTGAATAGCGTAGGAGCCGGGGATTCTATGATAGCCGGCTTTCTGGCCGGCTGGCTGGAGCAGGAGGAGTATAACACTGCTCTTGGGATGGCAGTGGCGGCGGGAAGCGCCAGTGCCTTCTGTGAGGGATTTGCCAGCCGGGAGCAGGTTCTGGCGCTCTATCCGGGAAGGAAAGGAACAGGAGAATGATAAGCAGCGGAACCAACCAACAGATAAAAGATATTATCAAATTGCAGAAAAATGCCCGGCAGAGGCGGAAAAGCCATTGCTTTGTGGCAGAGGGGATCAAGCTGGTACAGGAGGCCGGGACTTATGGGAAACTGCAGAAGATTTATGTTTCCCAGCCTTATTATCAGGCGGAGGGGCCTCAGATAGATACAGGCTTCCAGGGCGTACCAAAGGAAATCGTATCAGAGTCTGTGTTCCGCCAGATCTCGGAGACAGTAACCCCACAGGGGATTCTGGGGCTGGTCTCTATGCCGGAATATTCCCAGGAAGAAATCCTCCAGCGGGAAAATCCTCTGTTTCTGTTGCTGGATGATCTTCGGGATCCGGGCAACCTGGGGACGATCCTCCGCACAGCGGAGGGAGCCGGAGTAACGGCGGTGTTTCTCAATCGAGAGAGCGTAGATCTTTTTAATCCCAAGGCGGTACGGTCTACTATGGGAGCTATCTTTCGGATGCCCTATCTTTATGTGGCTTCTCTGGAGGAGCTGATCCGGGAAATGCGCCAGAGAGGTATCGCTGTGTATGGGACCTGGATGGAGGGAAGCCAGGTATACGATAATGTAGATTATTGCCATCCCTGCGCCATTGTTATCGGGAATGAGGCGAATGGGATTTCCCCGGGGGTAATGGAGCAGCTGACAGGGAGGATACGCATTCCCATGGAGGGGAAATTAGAATCTCTGAATGCAGCAGTGGCGGCTGCCGTGGTAATGTATGAGGGGGCCCGGCAGCGGCGGAAATACAATTATACTAAAGATTGAAAAAGTACAGGGAATAGGGTATAATAGCAGACAAAATGAAAAAGAGGAGGGAAAGAAGATGCTTCCGATATATTGGCTGATTGCTTTGGTTGTGTTTCTGGTGATTGAGATTGTCACTCTGGGCCTGGCCACAATCTGGTTTGCAGCAGGCGCGTTGGCAGCTTTTGCGGCTTCTATGCTGAACGCGCCCTTTGGAGTACAGCTGGTCATATTTTTCACCGTATCCTTTTTATTGCTGATTTTTACCCGTCCGCTGGTACAAAAGCGTTTGAATGAAAGCCGGATGAAAACGAATGTAAACAGCATGGTAGGGAGGGAAGGAAAGGTCATTGAGGCCATTGACAATTTTAATGAGACGGGCAAGGTACTGATCAACGGCATGGAATGGACCGCCCGTTCAGTAACAGAAGGCGCACAGATACCTGTTGGCTCTAAAGTTGTTGTGGAGAAGGTACAGGGAGTAAAAGTTCTGGTACGGCTCCAGGAGACAAAGCAGCTGTAAAGAAAAGAGATTTATTATGATTGCCGGAAGGCAAGGAGGAGGAATTATGAATTACGGACTTATCATTTTTCTTGTTATTATTGCTATTATTGCAGTGTCCTGCGTGAAGGTGGTGCCGCAGGCCAAAGCCTATGTTATTGAGCGGCTGGGCGGTTATCAGGCTACATGGGATGTCGGGATTCATTTTAAGATCCCATTTATTGATATGATCGCCCGCAAGGTCTCCTTAAAGGAGCAGGTGCTGGATTTCCCCCCGCAGCCGGTCATTACCAAGGATAATGTTACCATGCGGATCGATACTCTGATCTTTTTTCAGATTACGGATCCCAAGCTGTATGCTTATGGCGTGGAGAATCCCATTATGGCCATTGAGAATCTGACAGCTACTACGCTGCGTAACATTATTGGCGAGATGGAACTGGATGAGACCCTGACTTCCCGTGAGACGATCAATACGAAAATGAGAGCTTCTCTGGATACCGCTACGGATCCCTGGGGAATCAAGGTCAACCGTGTAGAGCTGAAGAATATTATCCCTCCCGCCGCAATCCAGGAAGCGATGGAAAAGCAGATGAAGGCAGAGCGGGAGAAGCGTGAACAGATCCTGATCGCCCAGGGAGAAAAGCAGTCTGCGATTACGGTGGCAGAAGGGCATAAAGAGGCGGCGATCCTGGATGCAGAGGCAGAGAAGCAGGCAGCGATCCTCCGGGCAGAGGCAGAGAAACAGGCAGCAATCCTTCGGGCAGAGGCGAAGAAGGAGGCTACGATCCGGGAAGCAGAGGGTCAGGCGCAGGCGATCAAACAGGTACAGGAGGCCAATGCAGACGGTATCCGTATGCTGAATGATGCCAATGCCAGCCAGAAGGTGATTGAGCTGAAGAGCCTGGAGGCTTTTGCCAAGGCGGCAGACGGAAAGGCCACCAAGCTGATCATTCCTTCAGATATCCAGGGACTTGCCGGACTGGTGGGTTCCATCACGGAAGTGGCGCAGTCCGCAAAGAAGGATGCTGAGTAAGAATCAAGAGAGAATCAAGAGAATAGAAAAAGCAGAGAAGAACCTTGTTGATTTCTGGACCAAGGAGATTAATAAGGTTCTTTATACTGGAAGGAGGGGAACGGATATGAATTTACAGGGAAGAAATTTTCTGACATTAAAAGACTTTACGCCGGAAGAGATTATCTATCTGCTGCAGTTGTCCGCTCAGGTCAAGGAAAAGAAGAAAAAGGGGATTCCGGTGGATCATTACCGGGGGAAAAATATCGCGCTGATCTTTGAGAAGACCAGTACCCGCACCCGCTGCGCCTTTGAAGTGGCGGCGAATGATATGGGGATGGGAGTTACCTATCTGGATCCCCAGGGTTCTCAGATTGGGAAGAAGGAAAGCATTGCGGATACAGCCAGAGTGCTGGGGCGGATGTTTGACGGTATTGAGTATCGTGGGTTTGATCAGTCTATTGTAGAAGAATTGGCAAGGTATGCGGGAGTACCGGTATGGAACGGGCTGACCAATGAATATCATCCCACCCAGATGCTGGCAGATATGTTGACGATCCAGGAACATTTGGGGCGGCTAAAGGGGGTTAAGCTGGTATATATGGGAGATGCCCGGTATAATATGGGAAACTCCCTGATGATTGCCAGCGCCAAACTGGGGCTGCATTTTACTGCCTGCACGGCAAAGGAATATTTTCCTGCCCGGGAGTTGTATGAGGAATGCGTGGAATATGCTCGTCTGTCCGGCGGTTCTGTGACATTGACAGAGGATGTGACGGAAGGGACGAAGGAGGCGGACGTGCTGTACACCGATGTGTGGGTATCTATGGGAGAGCCGGATGAGGTCTGGGAAGAACGGATCCGTCTGCTTTCTCCTTATCAGGTGAATCGAAAAGTCATGGACAATGCAAGTGAGAACGCGATCTTTATGCATTGCCTTCCTGCTTTTCATGATCTGAAGACGGGGATTGGCAGACAGGTTTATGAGAAATTTGGAATGAAAGAGCTGGAGGTGACAGATGAAGTGTTTGAGTCACCGGCTTCTGTAGTCTTTGATGAGGCGGAGAACAGAATGCATACGATTAAGGCAGTCATGATGGCGACTCTGGGCGAGAAATGATAATGGGTGACGGGCGTGAAGAAAGAGATACTTAGAGTACTGCGGGAGGCGGGCGAGGAATTTGTCTCAGGGCAGAGACTTTGCCAGGAGCTGGGAGTGACCCGCCAGGCAATATGGAAGAATATTGGGAAGCTGCGGGAGAACGGATATCAGATCGAATCGGTGCCCAATAAGGGCTATCGGCTGCGCAGTGTACCGGACAGGTTATATGCGCCGGATCTGGAAAGCAGGCTGCCGGAGGACAGCATCTGCCATCGGGTGGAATACCATGATATCCTGGATTCCACCAATACCCGGGCCAAGCAGCTGGCAGAGCAGGGGGAACCGGAAGGGACCTTGGTGGTAGCGGAACAGCAGCTGGCAGGAAAGGGAAGGAGAGGACGCAGATGGTCTTCCCGTCCCGGCGAAGGGATATGGATGACGCTGTTGCTGCGCCCTGGGTTAAAGCCGGCGCAGGCCTCCGGCATTACCTTAGTAGCCGCTTTGGCAGTAGTGGGCGGGATTCGCCGCGTTTGCCCGGCAGAGCCTTTGATTAAATGGCCTAATGATATTGTGCTGCAGGGGAAGAAGCTCTGTGGTATTTTGACAGAAATGAGTTCAGAAATGGATTTTATCCATTATGCAGTGGTGGGAATCGGAATCAATGTGAATCATACTGACTTTCCGGAGGAGCTGGAGGGAAAGGCTACCTCCCTGCGGATCGAGACCGGGAAGGAGATAGGCCGGCAAGAGTTGATCATAGCAGTCATAACAGAGTTCCAGCGGTATTATCAAAGATATCTGGAGAGGGGAGACCTGTCCGGCCTGCTGGAAGAATATAACCGGTATCTGGCCAACCGGGAGCAGCCGGTCACTGTATATTATGGAATGACAGAGGATGAGAATGTCACCAGGCAGGGGATTGCCAAAGGCATTGATGCAGCAGGCGCCCTGCTGGTAGAAATTGATGGCGTCTGTGAGCGTATTGTATCTGGAGAGGTATCTGTGAGGGGGATCTATGGTTATGTGTGACGAAAAGAGCAGGAGAGATCCGGCAGTCGTTCTGTGCGCAGCCAACGCATACCAGGAAAAGTATTTCCTGAATCCGGATTTTGCAGGGCTTCCGGAGGGGATCCGGAAGGAATTGCAGATTATGTGTGTGCTGTATACGGCAGATGTGGGCGGTATCCTTACACTGCAGTTTGACAGGGAAGGAAACTTATTATTCCATGTGACTTCGGAAGAAGACGATTATTTCTTTGATGAGATTGGCAGTGTGCTGAAGATTAAGGAGATACAGCGGGAGAAGCAGGATCTTTTGGAGGGGCTGGAGTTATATTACAAAGCAGCCTTCCTGGAGAAGGATATCAGCGCCCTTATGGATGGGGGACAAAATAAAAATGGGGAGAAATGAGAGGAACCAGACATGTTATTAGCAGTTGACATTGGTAATACAGACATTACATTCGGTGTGTTTGAGGGAGAGACCCTGAGCGCACGGTTTCGGTTTACCGTGAAGGTGCCAAGGTCGTCAGATGAATATGGCACTCTGATAAGTAGTATTCTGGAACAAAAGGGATATTCCAGGAAGGATGTAGACGAGGTGATCGTGGCTTCCGTGGTGCCGAAGATCATGTATTCCTTCACCAGCGGGATCATTAAATATCTGGGCTGCCGGCCCATTATTGTGGGAGTGGGGATTAAGACGGGAATCCGTATTGACACGGCCAACCCCAGGGAGATTGGCCCAGACCGGATTGTTGATGCAGTGGCAGCTTACGAACTGTATGGCGGCCCTGTGATCGTAGTGGATTATGGCACGGCCACTACATATGACCTGGTCACCCAGCAGGGAGCCTTTGTAGGAGGGGTGATCAGCCCGGGGATTCGGATCTCTGCCAATGCCCTGTGGAATTGTACTGCTAATCTGCCAGAGATTGAGATCAAATGTCCGGAGAATATTATTGCCCGCGAGACGATATCTTCCATGCAGGCCGGCGTATTTTTCGGTACCGTGGGACAATCTAAGTATATCATCAATAAGATCAAAGAAGAATCTGGCCTGGAGCAGGTAAAGGTGGTGGCAACCGGCGGACTGGGAAAGATCATTTCTGATTATACAGAGGAGATTGAGATATACGATGCAGACCTGACCTTGAAGGGACTGCAGTTGATCCACAGCAAGCAGAAGAGATAGTGGTTTGTGCTATGGTCCCTTCCCGTAAGGAAGGGATGGAGGAAAATAGAATGGACGGGAAAGGCTTTTGGATCGGTAATGTGTGGATCCCCGGCAGCCTGGTCCTTGCTCCTATGGCAGGCGTAACAGACCTGCCATTTCGTCTGTTATGCAAGGAACAAGGTGCAGATCTGGTCTATACAGAGATGATCAGCGCAAAAGGAATTTATTATCATAATAAAAATACGGAGCTGCTGTGGCAGACCCATGAGACGGAACATCCTGTAGCTTTGCAGCTTTTTGGGTCGGATCCTCAGCTAATGGCAGATATGGCGGCGCAGATTCAGGAACGGGATTTTGATATTCTGGATATTAACATGGGATGTCCTGTGCCTAAGGTGGTAAATAATGGAGAGGGTTCTGCCCTGATGAAGGATCCTCAGCTGGCCGGTGAGATTGTAGAGGCGGTGAGCCGGGCAATCTCCAAACCTGTGACAGTGAAATTCCGCAAAGGCTTTACCGGGGACAGGATCAATGCCGTAGAATTTGCCAGGCGGATGGAGGCCAGCGGCGCCGCCGCCCTTGCGGTCCATGGGAGGACCAGGGAACAGTATTACGGGGGGAAGGCAGACTGGGACATTATCTGCAAAGTGAAAGAGGCAGTAAAGATTCCGGTCATTGCCAGCGGAGATATCTTTTCGCCCAGGGATGCCGTGCAGTGCCAGAAGGAGACTGGGTGCGATGGACTCATGCTGGCCCGGGGAGTACGGGGCAACCCCTGGCTTTTCCATCAGATCAAGGTCTATCAGCAAACAGGAAATCTGGAAGAAAAGCCGGATTGGCCGGTGGTGGCAGATATGATCCTGCGTCATGCCAGACTGCAGATTGAATATCGGTCAGAGGACACAGCTATGCGGGAGATGCGCAAGCATGTGGCCTGGTATACGGCCGGTTATAAAAATTCTGCCGCCCTCCGCCGCCAGGCGAATCTCATAGAGACGTATCAGGAACTGGAATCGTTATTAAAAAGCTGGTGCTGACGCCCTGCTGCATCGATTTCATAGTTTTCCCGATAGATCAGTTGGGATACCGGCACGATCTCATAGCCCTTTGCCTCCAGGCCGCTGATCATCCCGTCCAATGCTTCGGTAATATGCCTGGCCCCATTGTGGCACAGGATGATAGAACCGTTTCCCAAATGAGGGTTCTGGCAGACGTTGCGGAGGATCGTATCGGCATTGTAATCCTTCCAGTCCAGAGAATCTATATTCCATTGAATCCCATAATAACTACATTCTTCAAGGGCCTGAAGTAAGGTATCATTATAGTCTCCATAAGGCGGGCGGAAAAGGATCATTTCCTTGCCCGTCAATTCTTTTACCTTTTTGTGGGAAGTCATGATCTCCTGGATACAGGATTCCTTATCCAGCCGGGACATCTGTTTATGGTTTTCGCTATGGTTGCCCAGGTCATGGCCGTCCCGGGCAATGGCCTTTACCTCTTCAGGAAAGGAATCGATCCAGTCACCGGTCAGGAAAAAGGTGGCCCGGACATTGTGCTTTTTCAAGATCTCCAAAATTTTTGCTGTGTTTTCATCGCTCCAGGCAACATCAAAGGTGAGAGATACCTTTGGCGCAGACTGTTCTACGGAATAGATGGGAAGTTTCCCGTTACTCACTGTATAGCGCCGGGCAGACTGACTGCTGGTAGTCACGGCGGTTCTGGGAGAGAGATTCCTGCGATAAATATTTAACATACCAAATAGGAATATGGCGGAAAGTGTCAGGATGCCACAGCGGAGAAATGCTGCGATCTTGGCATTTTCCTGAAGGCAGTATCTGTCGCCCGGGACCGGTGGGGGCGGAAGCTCCTGATGTTCCCGGATTGTTCTTTTATCTTTTTGCTCCATTTTTCCTTCCCCCGTTTCTTGCTGAAAGCCTATTGTGCTGTATTAGAATATATGCAATTTCCTGCAGAAAATGAATGTATGCGCAGCGGCAAGGGGCTCCTTTTGTTATTGAGTTTTTCATAAGAATGGCATATAATAAGTAATGCTAATAAAATTTTGGACTGAGGGGAGGCAGTTATGGAGAAAAGAATATTTGATGCGGATGCTGCCTATATAAAGTGGGATCTCAGAAATCAGAAAAAAGGGAATGACCGATATTTTGAAGAAGAGGAGCGGCAGGAAAGTTATCTGAAGGATCTGAAAGGAAGGGTACAGAACAATCTGGGCGGCTTTCTGCGGGTGGTACAGACTGCCCTGCTGGTATTTATACAGATGGCGCTGATCATCCTCCTGCCCTTCCTGTTCCGGGGAAGTACCGTGTATTGGTATTTTCTGCTGGAGATCTGTTCGGTAGTCGCTATCGTGACATTGGTAAATCGGAACCAGAGTCCTTCTTATCGTCTGGCCTGGGTCTCTATTGTCCTGCTGTTGCCGATCTCCGGTTTTATCATGTATTATTTCTGGGGAAGCTCCAGCCGGGGGAAAAAGAAACGGTTCGATCAATGGATCATGCAGCAGCACCGCTATGGACAGAAGTTTCTGATCCAGGAGGAGAGTGTCCTGGATCAATATGTGGCAGAGAACCCGGTGTCAGGGCGGATGGTGAAGTTCATGCACTCAGAGGGATTTCAGCTGACCAGGAACAATCAGGTGGAATTCTTTTCCATGGGCCAGGATGCTTTTGAGTCGATCTTTCCTGCCCTTGAGAAAGCAAAGCATTTTATCTTGATAGACTTTTTTATTGTGGCAGAGGGCGGCCTCTGGGATAAACTGCATCAGATCCTGAAGAAAAAGCTGGCGGAAGGCGTAGAGATCAAATTTTTATATGATGATTTTGGAGCGGCTATCCGTACCAGAAAATATTTTCGCCAGATATTAGAGCATGAGGGATTCGAGGTGCGGGTGTTTAATCCTATCCATAAATACACTGGCGAAATGTACATGAATTACCGCTCCCATCAAAAGATTGTTGTAGTGGATGGTGAAGTGGGGTATACAGGAGGCTTTAATCTGGCAGATGAATATGCCAATCTGATAGAGCGCTTTGGCGTTTGGAAGGATACTGGCGTAAAGGTGCAGGGGGAGGCTGTCTGGGGGCTGACTGTGGTCTTTCTGCAGATGTGGGAGTCCAGCACCAGAACAAAGGAACATATTGATTACCTGAAGTATAAGGCGGATGTAAATGAGACAGTGGGCTCCACATATTGCGAGGTGATTTCTGACGGGCCTGCCAACAATCCCAGCAATCCGATCGAGAGCATGTATAACCAGATGATCACCTATTCTAACGAATATCTGTATATCACGACCCCCTATCTGATCATTGAGGATTATATGAAGCAGTCTCTGATCGAGGCGGCCAAGCGGGGAGTAGACGTAAGGATCATTACGCCTAATATACCGGATAAGAAGCAGGTGAAGCTGCTGACCAATTATAATTATGGCTCGCTCCTGGAAGGCGGGGTGAAAATCTATGAATATACGCCGGGCTTCATCCATGCTAAGCAGATTCTTACAGAGAATGCCGCTATTGTGGGAACTATCAATATGGATTACCGCAGCTTTTATCTTCACTATGAAAATGGGATCTGGATGTCAGGCGAGGAGATCCAGCAGGCAATCCTGCAGGACTTCCGGAATACCTTTGCCCAGAGCCGCCAGATCACTTACCGGGAGTGGTTAAACCGCCCCAGAACCTGGAAGATGATACAGCCGATATTAAATTTGTTTTCTACATTGATGTAAGAGGTGGAGCGAATGTATACAAATGTTTGTAAGCATTGCCATACCGTCTTCCGTTCCCGGATACGGACATTGTGCTGCCGGGAATGCCGCCATCTGGATGACGGGCAATTGGATGATATTGTACAGTACCTAAAGCAGTATCCTAATAGCAATGCCCTGCAGATTGGAGAGGAATTGGGGATCCATCCATATGAGATCTTAAAATTTATGGAAGAGGGCTGGCTGACAGAGAGCCGGGGAGAGTTCAGCCGCTTGCCAGAGGAAAACTAGGAGACGGAATATGATACAATATATCAAGGGAACGATAAGCTGGGTGGGAGAGAAGAGTATTGTGGTAGAGAATCAGGGGATAGGATACCATATCAGTGTGCCTGCCTCGGTGCTGGACCGGATACCGGCAGTGGGAAGCCAGGTTACGATCTATACCTATCTCCATGTGCGGGAGGATCTGCTTCAATTGTTTGGGTTCCTGACAAGAGACGACCTGGAGGTGTTCCGGCTGCTGATCACAGTGAGCGGTATTGGGCCGAAGGGCGGGCTGGCGATTTTGAGCGTTATGTCTGCGGATGAATTGCGGTTTGCCGTATTAGCCGGGGATACCAAGGCGATTGCCAGGACGCCGGGGATCGGCGCCAAGACGGCCGGTAAGTTGATTTTAGAGTTAAAGGATAAATTAAAGCTGGAAGATGTGACAGAGGCCGGCCTGAACCGGGAAGAGGCGATGTCCTCCGGGGAGAACGGTTCTGAATATAGCCGGATGGTGGCAGATGCGGCAGAGGCGCTGACGGCCCTGGGCTATTCTGCCGGGGAGGCTATGAAGGCAGTCCGGGCAGTGGAGCCCAGAGAGGATATGACAGTGGAGGCCCTGCTGAAGCAAAGCCTGAGATACCTATAAAGCGGTAAAGGAAAGAGAACATGGAAAAAAGAAGGATAAGCACAGAATTTACCAGGGAAGACGAGCCGATAGAGACTTCCCTGCGCCCTCAGCATCTGGAAGATTATGTGGGACAGAAGAAGGTAAAAGATAATCTGAAAATATATATTGAGGCCGCCCGGCAGAGGAAAGAGCCTCTGGACCATGTATTGCTTTACGGGCCGCCAGGTCTGGGGAAGACTACCCTGGCAGGTATTATTGCCAATGAGATGGGGGTCAATCTGAAGGTGACGGCAGGTCCGGCGATTGAAAAGCCGGGAGAGATGGCGGCTATATTGAATAACCTTCAGGAAGGGGATGTACTCTTTGTGGATGAAATACACCGCCTGAACCGCCAGGTAGAGGAGGTGCTGTATCCGGCCATGGAGGATTTTGTGATTGATGTGGTGATCGGAAAGGGAAGCTCTGCCCGTTCTATCCGGTTGGAGCTTCCTAGATTTACTTTAGTAGGCGCTACTACCCGGGCCGGAATGCTCTCTGCCCCTCTCCGCGACCGTTTTGGAGTTGTCAACCGTCTGGAATTCTATACGCCGGAGGAGCTGACAACGATCATACGCCATTCCGCAGAGAGGTTGGGAGTGGAGGTAGAAGAGGAAGGGGCACGGGAGCTGGCAAGGCGTTCCCGGGGAACGCCCCGTCTGGCCAACCGCCTGTTAAAGAGAGTACGGGATTTTGCCCAGATCAAATATGATGGACGGATCACCAGGGAGGTGACAGAGTTTGCATTGAACCTGCTGGAGGTAGACAAGCTGGGGCTGGATAATACAGATCGCCGTATTATCACCACCCTGATCCATAATTTTGGCGGAGGGCCGGTAGGAGTAGAGACTCTGGCGGTATCTCTGGGAGAGGACGCCGGGACTCTCGAGGATGTTTATGAACCATATCTGGTGCAGAACGGGCTTCTGCTGCGCACGCCCCGGGGAAGGATGGCTTCTGATACGGCCTATCATCATTTTGGCTTACAGCCGCCGGAGAGGTAGGAAGCAGCCTTTAGGGAAGGCGCTGCAGAAGTTGCTCGTGGAGACTTTGGGCGCGGCATGCCCAGGTATGGTGTTCCATAGTATTGGTAAAGGCATTGTGGGAGATTTCCTCCATGCGGGAGGGGGCTGCCAGAATGTCTTTTATTTGTTCTGGAAGGCGGGAGATTTCCTCAAGCTGATAAAAAAGTACATTTTCCCCGTGAGTAAGCTGTTCTTTCAGATATCGGCTGGGATCTGTGATACAGACGGAACCGTTGGCCATAGCGTTAAATATCCGGTCATGGGCGCCATCCTTAAACCAGGGCATCACGTTTAACGATAATTTTGCCTGGCTCTGACGCTGCAGACAGCCGTAGGAAAGCTGATCTGTCTCCCAGGTAAGATTTTCTGGATGGCGGCAGGGCAGCTGCTCCCAGCCCTTTCCCAGGCAGTGGACATGGATTCCTGCATCCGCTAATGTCTGTACTACCAATCCCCGGAAATGGAAACGGATACAGATGTCGATAAACAACATGCTGTTTATTCCCAGAAGGAGATCGTCCATTGTAGATTCCGGCATTTCCCGCAGCAGGTGGCGTTCCATTACCAGATCATCCGGCTGGCTGGGATCTTGGATCAGATCTTCCAGGATTTCCCGGTAAAAAGCCTCATATTCCGGCCCCAGCCGGGTGATCTGGGGTTCAAAGGCGGACGGAGAGGTGTAATTCCCGGTAAAGACCAGGTCATAGGGTCTCTGGGAAAGGGGAGGGAAATCCCCATTGGGATAAAGAGAGGTGCCGGCCAGGGGCAGAAAGGGGCCCCGTTGGATCTCCGGATAGAATCGTTGGATAAAGCGGTCATGCTCCCGGTCAATGGACACCTGATAAAAGCGGTCGGGATGGATCGCAAAAAGCTCCGGATAGAAAAAGGGATGGTCTACGGCGATATTAACGCAGGGAATCTGTCTTTCATTCCATATGTAATTGCCGAATCCGTCAAAGAGGGAGGTCTCGTAATGGATCCCGTCAAAATTAAAGGTGACCAGGATCGTATCCCTGGGGGCAGCAAAGGAGTATAACCGTGCGGCGCTTTCCTCCTCCTGGCGCTGGTCAAAGTAAAAGGTCTCGTATCCCATTTTTTCAAATGCTTTGCCCAGCTCCAGAGAAAAGAATTCTAATGTCTCCGTACCGCCTGTCATAAGTACGATTTTACGGCGCATAATAAAAACTCCTTGGTGATTTAGAGAAATTCCTTCAGCTTCAGTGCCTTTTCAATGCTTCCCTCTACTTTTAGCTTGCCCAGGGTAAAAGCCAGCACCGGGTCCAGCTTGCCGGAAATGATCTTGAACAGTACCTCTGCCGTGCAGATAAAGATTGCATCCCGGTCGTGATACTCATAAGGTTCAATATACAATTGCCCGTCCTTTACCTCCGCATAGAAAATGCCGGCTCCTTCCCCGGTAATATTAAACTGGTATGCCAGGTGTTCTGTAATATTGCTCACATCGGCGCCGCTGAACATTTCCTTTACCTTATCAAAAATCTCTTCGTATGTCATAGCATTACCTCCTTATTTTGTCTTATCTTATCATGATACCCCAATGGATTCAAGAACATTCCCGCTTCCTCAGTGTTGGCTTACGCCTCTTCGGCGCTGTGGAAATATTTCCGGTAGGTGATGATAAACAAAACCGCCGCCAGCAGGGAAGCCAGATAATCCGTCACTGGCTGCGCAGCGGCTGCCATAGCGGCAGAATCAAAGACGTGGCGGAAGATTGTCAGGATGGGAAGATACAGGAGTCCCTGCCGGCAAATAGACAGGATCAGGGAAGGCAATGCCGCTCCTGTCGACTGGATCGCATTGATGAAGACAAACAGGATGCCCAGGATCGGACCGGAATAAATATAGATTCTGGCAAAAGACATACCGTACTCAAAGGCGTCCGGGTCTTCCAGGAAGGCCCGGACCAGCGGACCGGCGCCGCAATAGCAGATCACGGTCATAACGGCGCTCATGCAAAAAGCCAGGCCCAGGGAGAACTTTAGTACGGCCAGATAACGCTTCCGGTTGCCTGCCCCGAAGCAATATCCCAGCAATGGCTGTATCCCGGTCCCCAGGCCGATGAGAAGCATGACCACGATCATATTTACCTTCATGGCTACGCCCAGGCCGGCTACCGCCATATCGCCATAGTGGGCCATGATCTTATTGATCACAATATTGGACACACTCATTAAGATGCTGTTCAGGGAGGCGGGAATACCAATGGCCATAACGCCGGTAGCAATACCGTTTTTGACCTGGTAATCATTCAAACGGATGGACAGTATAGAATTTTTGGACAGGATATGGAATATGTAAAAGGCAGAGGAAAACACATTTCCCAGGACAGTAGCTATAGCGGCTCCTGCCACATTCCATCCCAGCCCCAGGATCATTATCGGGTCCAGTACGATGTTGATCAGGTTTCCGATGATCATTCCTGTCATGGCTATTTTGGCGGCTCCTTCAGAGCGGATAATGTTGCTGAAGGTGCTGCTGAGGATCAGAAAGGGGATCCCTGCCGCTACGATATTCAGATATTGGCAGGTATATCCCATAGTATTTTGGCTGGCTCCTACCATATGGCTGATCGGTTTGACGAAGATCCAGATAACGATCATAGAGAGGATACCGATGCCAAGCCCGGTCCAGAAACAGAAGGAAGAGGTACGGACTGCCTTGGTACGGTTGCCTTCTCCCAGCAGCCGGGAGATCAGAGAAGTCCCTCCGATACCGAATAGCATTCCCACTGCCATAAAAAGTAAGAACACCGGGGTAGCCACTGACACAGAAGCCACCATATAAGCATTTTTAGTCTGCCCGATGAAAAGGGTGTCTGCCAGGTTATAGGCCAGCACCATGATCATACTGATGATGGATGGTATGACATTGCTGATAACTGCCTTAGGCACCGGCGCATCCCGGAAGATTTCTATTGTTTTATCCCGTTGTTGCGTATTCTGCATGTTATCCCTCATTTCTTAATTATATTTTACATTTTACATTACATTTTGACAGCTGAATCTTATGTTACAACGAAATGAGATAAATAGCAACACCCCTCCCTGGTGAGGAGACAGAGGATTTTTCTTGTGCAAAAAAGTGGTATCGGATATAATCAGAGAAGAGTATACTGTCAACAGGGAATATAACAGATCAAACAGCGATGGAAAGGGCGGTGCTTATGAAATTTACGAAGATGCATGGATGCGGAAATGATTATGTCTACATAAACTGTCTGGAGGAGGAAGTGAAGAATCCGAAAGAGGTGGCCAGGTATGTCAGTGACCGGCATTTTGGGATTGGCTCCGATGGCCTGATTCTGATCTGTCCGTCACAGAAGGCAGATTTCAGGATGGCTATGTACAATGCAGATGGGTCCGAGGGGAAGATGTGCGGAAACGGCATCCGCTGCGTGGCCAAATATGTATATGACTATGGACTGACAGATAAGACAGAGCTGGCCATTGAGACCAGGAGCGGGATAAAATATCTGGACCTGACAGTACGGGATGGAAGGGTAGCCCTGGTCAAGGTAAATATGGGGGCGCCGATTCTGTCTCCAGAGAAGATTCCGGTAGATTTCCCTCAGGATAGGATGGTGGATGAACCTGTTACCGTACAGGGGAAGGAGTATAGGATCACCTGCGTATCTATGGGGAATCCTCATGCCGTTGCCTTTGTGGAGGATACCGCTTCCCTGCAGCTGGAACAGATCGGGCCGCTCTTTGAGCATCATGAAATATTCCCAGAGCAGGTGAATACGGAATTTGTACAGGTGATCTCCCCAACCGAGATCAATATGAGAGTCTGGGAGAGAGGTTCGGGAGAAACATTGGCCTGCGGTACAGGGACCTGTGCCTCTGTAGTTGCCTGTATCTTAAATGGGAAGACGAAAGACCAGGTGACCGTCCATCTGCTGGGGGGAGACCTGCAGATCGAATATGACCGCAAAGAAGACACAGTATGGATGACGGGTCCTGCGGCGGTGGTATTTGACGGAGAAATCGATCTGTCTGAGGTGGACCGGTAGTCCGGTGCATAGGAATGGCTAGGCAGAACTGAATCAAATAAGGAAGTGAGTGGAGGTTCCAGTATGAAATTAATCGATCTGATCCAGGATATGGAATATGAATGCGTTCAGGGGAGTACAGACCGGGAAGTGACAGCCCTGGTGTACGATTCCCGGAAGGCAGTACAGGACTGTGTGTTTGTATGTATCAGTGGCGCCGTGCGGGATGGCCATGAGTTTGCCGGGGAGGTGAGCGGGAAGGGGGCCGCTGTCCTCATTGTAGAGAAAGAGGTATCCGTGCCTGCCCAGGTGACGGTACTTCGGGTGGCGGATACCCGGTTAGCGTTAGCGCAGGCCTCAGCCGCTTATTTCGGCCATCCTGCCAGAGAACTGACTACAATTGGGATTACCGGCACAAAGGGGAAAACTACGGCTACCTATATGGTGCGTTCTATTTTGGAGAATTCCGGCTATAAGACAGGATTGATCGGCACCATTGAGACGATTATCGGAGAGGAAACGGTTCCATCGGCGAATACTACGCCAGAGTCCTATGTAGTGCAGGAAACCTTTCGGAAAATGGCAGATGCCGGCTGTAAATGCGTGGTGATGGAGGTGTCCTCCCAGGGACTGATGCTTCACCGGGTGGGAGGCTTTGTCTTTGACTACGGTATTTTCACCAATTTGGAGCCGGATCATATCGGCCCGAATGAACATAAGGACCTGGCAGATTATATCCATTGTAAGAGCCTGTTATTCCGCCAATGCCGCCAGGGGATTTGTAATGGGGATGACAGCCATTTGAAAGAAATCCTTGCCGGCCATACCTGCCAGATAGAGACTTATGGGTTTGGGGAGAATGTAGACCTGCGGGCAGAGAATGTCCATCTGCTGGATAAGGGAGGAAGCCTGGGAGTGGCATACCATATGAGCGGAAAGCTGGATATGGATGTGGAGATTGATATTCCCGGTAAGTTCAGTGTATACAATTCCATGACGGCCATCGCGATCTGCCGCCATTTCGGTGTGGAGAAGGAGACGATCCGCCGCTCTATGTCCCAGATCCGGGTTAAGGGAAGGGTAGAGCTGCTTCCTGTATCTACCCGGTTTACATTGATGATTGATTATGCGCATAATGCTATGAGCCTGGAGAGCCTGCTGACTACACTGCGGGAATATCATCCCCAACGCCTGGTCTGCCTTTTTGGCTGTGGCGGGAACCGCTCCCGGGATCGCCGTTTCCAGATGGGAGAAGTATCTTCCCGTCTGGCAGATCTGACGATCGTAACCTCGGATAATCCCAGGAATGAGGAACCGCAGGCTATTGTGGATGATATTGTCACTGGAGTAAAAAAAGCGGACGGCGAGTATGTTACGATCATAGACCGGGCCCAGGCAATCCGTTATGCCATTGAGAATGCCAGAGAGGGCGATGTTATCGTGCTGGCTGGGAAGGGGCATGAGGATTACCAGGAAATCAACGGGAAAAAGTATCATATGGATGAGCGGGAGCTGGTAGAAGCTGTAGTAAAGGATGGAAATTTTATTCACTAAGGAGCGGCGTATGGTATATGCAGATGTAATTGTGGATATCTCAGTGAAGAGCCTGGACCGGCCTTTCCAATACCGGGTGCCGCCGGAACTCCTGGAGGATGCTGTGGTGGGAGCCCTGGTGCGGATCCCTTTTGGCAGGGGCAACCGTGAGATGCAGGGATATATTATTGGCCTGTCTGGGGAAGCCAGGTTTGATGTCTCCCGCATAAAAAATATACAGGAAGTGGTAAAGCAGGGAGTGGTGGCAGAATCACACCTGCTTTCCCTTGCTTATTGGATCAAAGAGAACTATGGCGCTACCATGAACGATGCGATCAAGGTGGTCCTTCCGGTAAAGCAGGAGATCCGCCAGAAGGTCCAAAGAACCATATATCCGGCTATGCAGCGGGAGGAGCTGGAAAAGCTGGCGGCCCTCTGGGAGAAGAAACACTACCGTGCCAGAGTACGGCTGCTGCAGGCAATTTTAGAGAGCCCGGCGTCCTGGGAGGAGGGGCTGGATCACGATACGGCAGTGCGCCAGCTTCCGGTAACAACAGCCGTTGTGCGGGAATTGGAGAGACAGGGAGTGATCACGGTAGAAACTGCCCGGAAGTATCGGAATCCCATATCGGGGGGAGAGCGGGATGTGCCTCCGAAGCTGAATCAGAGACAGCAGGAGGTGGTAGAAAGCCTGTTGTCCGACTATCGCCGGGGAATCCGCGGCACGTATCTGATCCATGGGGTGACAGGGAGCGGCAAGACGGAAATCTATATGCAGATCATTCAGGAGATTGTGGATCAGGGAAAACAGGCGATCATGCTGATCCCAGAGATTGCGCTGACGTTCCAGACGGTAAAACGCTTCTACAGCCGATTTGGGGACCGGGTTTCCGTTATGCATTCCCGCCTGTCCCAGGGGGAGAGGTTTGACCAGTTTACCCGGGCCAAAAATGGGGACATTGATATTATGATCGGGCCGCGTTCAGCCCTCTTTACTCCCTTTGCCAGGCTGGGGCTGATCGTAATTGACGAGGAACACGAAAGCAGCTACCAAAGTGATATGCCGCCCAGGTACCATGCCCGTGAGGTGGCAGTAAAACGGGCCTCTATGGTGGGGGCCAGTGTTGTGCTGGGATCGGCAACGCCATCTTTGGAAGCCTATTACCGGGCATTGCAGGGACGATATCGCCTTTTTACACTGGAGGAACGGGCGGGAGGGGCCGTCCTGCCCAAGGTGTGGATTACCGATATGCGCCAGGAATTAGAAGAGAATAACCGCTCTGTCTTCGGGCGGAAATTAATGGCGCTGATGGAGGAAAAATTAAAACGGAAGGAGCAGGTCATCCTGTTTTTAAACCGGAGAGGCTATGCCGGTTTTGTTTCCTGCCGTAAATGCGGTGAAGTGCTGCGTTGCCCCCATTGCTCCGTATCGCTGACAGTACATCAGAGACAGGGAAAGATCCACCATTTGGAATGCCATTACTGCGGATACCATATTTCCATGCCCGGCACCTGTCCCCAGTGTGGCTCCAAATATATCGGCGCTTTCGGCATTGGGACACAGAAGGTGGAAGAATTGGTACGGGAGCAGTTTCCTTATGCCAGGGTTCTGCGTATGGATAAGGATACCACATCAGGAAAAGGGGGACATGAGAAGATTTTAGAGGAATTTGCCGGCCAGGGGGCGGATATTCTGATCGGAACACAGATGATCGTGAAGGGCCATGATTTTCCAAACGTGACATTAGTGGGGGTATTGGCAGCAGATCTCTCCCTGAATATAGGAGATTACCGGGCTGGAGAAAAGACATATCAGCTCCTGGCGCAGGCTGCGGGCCGGGCCGGCCGGGGCAGGAAACCGGGGGATGTGGTGATCCAGACCTATCAGCCGGAGCATTACAGCATTGTGGCGGCAGCGGAGCAGGATTATCAGGCTTTTTACCGGCAGGAGATCGGAATGCGGCAAATCTTGCAATATCCGCCGGTTTCTAATATACTGGGAGTATTGGTGCTTTCAGAAAAGGAAGATCAGGCCAGGAAGCTGGCTGCTCTTCTGGCGGGGCAGCTGCGGAGCCGCCAGGATATCCAGACTCTGGGGCCTACGGAGGCTCCGCTGGCAAAGCTGAGGGATGTATACCGGCAGATGGTATATGGCAAGTGCCGGGATTATCGGGTGCTTCGGCAGATGAAAAACCAGATGGAGCAGTATATGAGAGAGCATGAGGAATATCGGGATTGCCGTCTGCAGTTCCATTTTAACAGCTGACAGCCTGCAAAGTTTTGATCGCAGCTGCGCAGGGATCATAGAAAGGAATAGAAGAATTATGGCAATTAGAACCATTCGTACGATCGGGGATGATTTATTATATCACCGCTCCAGGGAAGTAAAAGAGATCACTCCGCGGATCCGCACCTTGGTCCAGGATATGCTGGAGACTATGTATGACGCCGGGGGAGTAGGCCTGGCGGCTCCTCAGGTAGGGGTACTAAAGCGGATTGTGGTAATTGATGTGTCTGAGGATGCTGATTCTCCGATCATATTGATTAATCCGGAGATTCTTGAGACATCAGGCAAACAGACTGGTTATGAAGGCTGTCTGAGCGTACCGGGGAAATCCGGCATTGTGACCCGGGCCAATTACTGTAAAGTGAAGGCTCTGAACGAAAATATGGAAGAGATTATTGTAGAGGGAGAAGAATTGCTGGCCAGAGCCCTTCAGCATGAATTAGCCCATCTGGAGGGAGAATTGTATGTCTCTTTGGTAGAAGGGGATCTGATAGACAACTCCCAGCTGCAGGAGGAGGGAGAATGAGAATTGTATTTATGGGGACGCCGGATTTTGCAGTCCCTACGTTGGACGCTTTATTTCAAAGCAGCCACCAGGTAGTAGGTGTGGTGACGCAGCCGGATAAACCAAAAGGAAGAGGGACGAAACTGCAGTACCCTCCTGTGAAGGAGGCCGCTCTGAAACAGGGCGTAAAGGTATACCAGCCGGAGAAGGTGGGAGAAGAAGGTTTTTTGCAGACTTTGAAGGAACTGGCTCCCGATGTGATCGTTGTGGCTGCCTTTGGCCAGATCCTGCCGCCGGAGATTCTGCAGCTTCCTCCGTATGGCTGTATCAATGTCCATGCCTCTCTTCTCCCACATTTGCGGGGAGCTGCCCCGATCCAATGGGCCGTGATCCAGGGAGATGCAGAGAGCGGCGTCACGATCATGCAGATGGATGAGGGGCTGGATACCGGGGATATCCTGTTAGCCAGATCCTATCCTCTGGATCCCAAGGAGACGGGAGGAAGTTTGTTCGACCGCCTGGCAGCTATGGGAGGCCCTATGCTGTTGGAGGTTCTTACCATGGCAGAAGAGGGGACGCTGCATCCGGTGAAGCAGAAGGAGGAGGAACATACCTACGCCAGGATGCTGAGCAAGGCTGTGGGAAAGATGGATTTTAGCAAATCAGCCGCAGAGCTGGAACGTCTGATCCGGGGGCTGAATCCCTGGCCCAGCGCCTATACCTGGCTGGAGGGAAGGCTGCTGAAGATCTGGGAAGCCGAAGTGGTACCGGGGGAGGCCGGGGAGGAACCGGGCAAGATCATTCAGGTAGGAAAAGACTTTTTTACGGTACAGACAGGCGAAGCGGCCCTGCAGATCCGCAGTCTTCAGTTGGAAGGAAAGAAACGGATGGATACCGGGGCTTTCTTGAGAGGATATGAGGTCAAGAAGGGGCAGAAGCTTGGCCGGAAGGAATAGACGGAGGCTGTAGATGTCAGAGAGAACAGGGAAAACTGTCCGGAAAACAGTACAGCAATCCACTGCCAGAAATCTGGCTCTGGAGGTTGTCCTGCGGACTATGGAACAGGGAGAATATTGCGATAAGGCGCTTCACGAGATATTAGAAGGGAACAGTGGCCTGGACCGGCGTGACCGGGCGTTTGTCAGCAGGCTGGCAGAAGGGACAGTGGAGCGCTGCTTGGAATTGGATTATGTGATCGGACGGTATTCCAGCGTACCTCTCAAGAAAATGAAGCCGGTGGTCCGAAATATCCTCCGGCTGTCTGCTTACCAGCTCCTGTATATGGATCAGGTGCCTGACAGCGCCGCCTGCAATGAGGGAGTGAAGCTGGCAGTTCAGAGAAGGGTCATGCCGCTGAGAGGCTTTGTCAATGGAGTCTTGCGCAGTATTGCCCGGGGGAAGGACACGCTGGCCTATCCGGCCAGAAAGGACAATGTGGTCCGCCATCTGTCTGTATGGTATTCCATGCCGGAATGGATCGTAAGGCGATTTTTGGATTGTTATGGCGAAGAGGAGACAGAGAGGATCCTGGGAAGTTACCTGTCAGAACACGGGAAGACTGTAGTGAGGTGCAATCTGGCCGCTGCTTCCCCGCAGGCTATCAGGCAGAGCATGGAAAGCCAGGGGGTGATAGCAGAACCGGGAAGGCTGTTTGGCTATGCTTTTTATATCAGTGGCTATGGCAGATTATCAGAATTAGAGGCCTTTGCCAGGGGATGGATCCAGGTACAGGACGAAAGCTCTATGCTAGTGGGGCATCTGGCGGAGGTGAAGCAGGATTCGGTGATCCTGGATGTGTGCGCAGCTCCCGGAGGAAAATCCCTTCATATGGCAGATCGGATGCTGCAGCAGGCGGAGGATCCCGGGGGAAGGATCACAGCCTGTGATATTCAGAAGGGAAAGGTGTCTCTGATCCGCCAGAATCTCATCCGTACCGGTATCCATAATGTAAAGCTGAAGAAATGGGATGCCACGCAATATCAGCCGGAATGGGAACAGAGTGCGGATATTGTGGCGGCAGACCTTCCCTGCTCCGGACTGGGAGTGATCGGTAAAAAAAGTGATATCAAATACAAGACGTCACCGGAAGATATCCCGGAGCTGGCACAGAAGCAGAGGCAGATCTTAAAGACGGTCAGCCGTTATGTAAAGCCAGGCGGACAGCTTCTGTACAGCACCTGTACTATTGCCAGGGAGGAAAACGAAGACAATGTGGAATGGATCCTGGATCACCTTCCTTTTGAAGCGGTATCTATAGAAGAGAAGCTGCCGGATGCATTGAAGGGACTTACAGGGGAACAGGGATACCTGCAGATCCTTCCTGACATGGTGGGAACGGACGGTTTCTTTGTGGCTGCTTTTCGCAGAAGGCCGGATTAAAATACAGATATTATGGAGGTTCATTTGATCGATATTAAGAGTATGACATATCCCCAGCTAAAGGCATTTATGGAGGGGATGGGGGAGAAGGCCTTTCGGGCGGACCAGCTGTATGCCTGGCTGCATCAGAAGCTGGTTACTTCTTTTGATGATATGACAAATCTGTCCCGGGAACTCAGGGAACAGTTGAAACAGAGGTGTACGCTGGCAGGGGCAAAGGTGGTACAACAACAGATTTCCCAACTGGATGGAACCCGCAAATTTCTAATGGAGTTGTCAGACGGCCAACGGGTGGAGAGTGTATGGATGCAGTACAAGCATGGCAACAGTGTCTGTGTATCCTCACAGGCAGGCTGCCGGATGGGATGTCGCTTCTGCGCTTCCACTGTGGGAGGGCTGGTAAGGAATCTGACAACAGGAGAGATTTTGGACCAGGTTTATGAGATCCAGAGAGTGACAGGAGAGCGGGTATCCAATGTGATCCTTATGGGGATTGGAGAACCCCTGGACAACTATGATAATGTGGTACGGTTCATTCGTATGATTTCCGGAGAGGAAGGGCTGCATATCAGCCAGCGGAATATCACACTGTCTACCTGTGGCTTGGTAGAGAGGATCTACGATCTGATCCGTGAAAAATTAACGGTGACACTGGCCATATCCCTTCATGCTCCCAACGATGCGCTGCGGCGCCGGATGATGCCGGTGGCAGAGCGGTATTCTATTGAGGAGATCATGAAAGCCTGCCATGCCTATGTGGAGCAGACAGGGCGCAGGATCACCTTTGAATATACCATGGTAGAGGGCCAGAATGATACGCCGGAGCATGCACGGCAGCTTTGCCGGCTGCTGCGGGGCTTGAACTGCCATGTGAATCTGATCCCGCTGAATGCGGTAGAAGGGCGTTTGGGAACCCGTTCCAAAGGGGCTGATATCGAGGGATTTAAATTACTACTTGCAAAAAATCACACAAATGTTACTATAAGAAGAGAGCTGGGCAGCGATATAGACGCCGCCTGTGGACAGCTGAGAAATCAAAACAAAGGAGGGGAAACTACATGAAGTCATTTTCAAAGACAGACATTGGTAATAAACGAAGTATGAACCAGGATTGTCTGTATTGCAGCGAAAATCCCGTTGGTAGTTTCCAAAACCTGTTTATTGTCGCGGATGGTATGGGAGGCCACAGAGCGGGAGACCATGCGTCAAGGCTTTGTATCGACAGTATGGTATCCAGTATCGAACGAAGTGAAAATAAAACTCCCGTCACCTTGTTTGAGGAGGCGGTGGCTTATGCCAACCAGACAGTATATCAGGAAGCGCAGGAAAAACAGGAATATGAGGGCATGGGAACCACGATGGTCGCAGGGACGCTGCAGGGCAATACCCTGTATGTAGCGAATATCGGAGATTCCCGTTTATATTTATTGCGGGAGGAGTTGACACAGATCACCCGGGACCATTCTCTGGTGGAAGAAATGGTGGAGATTGGCAATATCACAGAGCGTGAGGCCAGAGTTCATCCGCAGAAAAATATAATCACCCGGGCATTAGGAATTGATGAAAACGTACAGGCAGATTTCTTTGAAATACAGGTACAGGACTCCGATATAATTTTATTGTGCAGCGATGGCCTGACTAATATGGTAGAGGATGAAGAAATAGAATATATTATCCGCCACAGCAATACACTGGAAGAAGCAGGAAATGCCTTGATTAAAAAGGCAAACGAGAATGGCGGAAATGATAATATCACTGCCGTGTTGGTGGAAGTATAAGCATAAACTGCCACAGGGCAGGGGATGGAGGTTAGAATGATTAATCCTGGAATGATGATCAGTGATAGATATGAGATAATCGATAAAGTGGGATCAGGTGGGATGGCCGATGTATATAAGGCAAAGGACCATCGCCTGAATCGTTTTGTTGCGATAAAGATTTTAAAGCAGGAATACAGCAGTGATGCAAAGTTTGTGTCTAAATTCCGGGGAGAGGCCCAGTCGGTAGCCGGCCTGTCCCATCCTAACATTGTGAACGTATACGATGTAGGAGATGACAATGGGCTGTATTATATTGTGATGGAGCTGGTAGAGGGGATCACTCTGAAAAAATTTATCGCAAAGAAAGGGAAGCTGGAGCTTGAAGAGGCTGTGGGAATTGGGATACAGATCGCCCAGGGAATGGAGGCAGCCCATGACAACCATATTATCCACAGGGATATTAAGCCCCAGAATATTATCATTTCCAAGGAAGGCAAGGTTAAGGTGACGGACTTTGGGATTGCCAAGGCCGCCACCTCCAACACGATTACCTCCAATGCGATGGGGTCGGTACATTATATCAGCCCGGAGCAGGCCAGAGGCGGTTATAGCGATGAAAAGAGCGATATCTACTCTTTGGGCGTGACTATGTATGAGATGCTGAGCGGCAATGTACCCTTTGAGGGGGACAGCACAGTCACAGTAGCGCTGGCGCATATTCAGGAAGATGCCAGGCCGTTGGATGAGGTGGATCCGGAGATTCCCCACAGCCTGTCACGTATTGTACAGAAATGTATGCAGAAAAAGCCGGAAATGCGCTATCTGAATGCAGCGGCGCTGATCGTAGACCTGAAGAGGGCTATTAAGGAGCCGGATGGATCCTATGTTTCCCTGACCGCCCCGGCGGTAGATGATTCTCCCACCATTAAGTTATCTGATAAAGAGCTGGATATCTTAAAGGGGGCTTCCCGTATCGTGCCAGAGCCAGTGGAGGATACCGAGCCGGAGCAGGAAGAGGATTCGGAGGATACCGGGATCGATCCCAAGCTGGAAAGGATTCTGAAGATATGCAGCGCCGTGGTAGCGGTGATTCTTGTAGTAGCGGTGCTTTTGATCGTAGGACGGTTTGCAGGCTGGTGGAGAACGCCTCTTAAAGGGGAGGATTCCAGGACAGAGGCTACACAAAGCCCTACCCCGGGCGCTACTGAGGCGGCAGAGGGCAAGGTAGAGGTTCCTGGCATTGTAGGGTATACTCTGGAAGAGGCAGAGAATATGCTGACGGAGCAGAAGCTGCGCTGGAGGCTGGAAGCCGTAGAATCGGAGGAAGAGGCGAATACCGTAACAGACCAGGATCCTGCTGAGGGAGAGCTGGTGGATGAGTACTCCCGTGTGACCATTTATTACAGCCAGGAGGATAAGGGCGTAGTGATTCCCAATGTGGCAGGCTATACGTCAGAGGATGCCATGACCAGTATTACGGACCAGGGATTGAAGGTGGCAGGCACCACAGAAGAATACGATGATAACATGGAGGCGGGCAAAGTGATCGGCACGGATCCGGTGATCGGCTCCAGTGTTGCCAAGGGAACTGCGGTGACGATCATTATCAGTAAAGGACCGGAGAGCGAGCAGACAAAGGTTCCTGATATTGTAGGAAGAAAGTATGAGGTTGCGCTGGAGAAGCTGGCAGATGCGGGATTGGAAACGAATGCAGAGCCTACTTACGTATATTCGGATACTGTGCCGGAAGGACGGGTGGTAAGCCAGACAGTGGCAAAGGGCACTATGGTGAAACGAGGGACAATCGTTGGTTTTACCGTGAGCCTGGGACCTAAGACAAAGGCAACGGCAGCTCCCACACAGGCGCCCACGAAGGAGCCCAGCTATGAAGGCAGCTTTACGGCTACAGCCAACCCATTTGAGTATGCCGAGGATGATCCGGCCACGATCAAATTGGTGCTGACACAGGATGGCAGTACAAAGACTGTGTGGAAAGGAACATTGAGTTATAGTGATTTTCCCAGAAAATTTACGATACAGGGTTGGAGTGAAAATAATGGGACTGTGACTGTTTGTAAGAATGATCAGCCAGGAGAGACTTATAATGTAGAATTTTCAAAGGTTGACTAGATATGCAGGGAAAGATTATACGCGGAGTCGGTGGGTTTTATTACGTCCATGTGTCCGGGATGGGAGTCCTGGAATGCAAAGCAAAGGGGATTTTCCGGAATCAGAATATCAAGCCGCTGGTGGGTGACAATGTACAGGTGGAGCTCTTGGAGAAAGAAAAGCTTTTGGGAAATATTAGTGCCATACTTCCCAGAAAGAATGAATTGATTCGTCCGGCTGTGGCTAATGTAGATCAGGCGGCAGTGATCTTTGCGGCTTCCTATCCCCGCCCCAACTTGAATCTTCTGGACCGATATCTGTTGATGGTGAGCTGCCAGAAGATTCCGGCGTTGATCTGTTTTAATAAAAAAGATACTCTGTCCCGGGAGGAGCTGTGCCAGCTGTCAAGCCAGTATGAGGCTAGTGGCTTTCAGGTTTTTGAGACCAGTACAGTATCCGGGGAAGGGCTGGAGGAGTTCCGACAGGCCCTGTTAGGCCGGACTACCGTATTGGCCGGGCCTTCTGGCGTGGGCAAATCTTCTATGATCAATCTTTTGTTTCCAGAAGCAGGGATGGAGATTGGAGAGATCAGCGCCAGGATTAAAAGAGGAAGGCATACTACCCGCCATTCCCAGCTGTTTAGTCTGGGACAGGCTACGTATCTTATGGATACTCCCGGATTTACTTCTCTGCGTCTGCCGGAGCTGGACAAAGAGGAGCTGCGGGAATACTACGAGGAATTCCAGCCTTTGCAGGAAGGCTGCCGTTTTTTAGGCTGCGCCCATATCAGTGAACCTGGATGCTCTGTCAAAGAGGCCCTGGAACAGGGAAGGATCTCCAGAAGCCGGTATGAGAATTATACACAGTTTTATGAGGAACTTAGTAATCGGAAAAAATATTAAAGAAAAGCAGGAAAAGGGAGGCTGAAATGGGAGAATTGGCGCCATCCATATTGGCAGCAGATTTTAACAGGCTGGGAGAAAATATAAGGTGCCTAGAAAAGGAAGGGGTACGCATGCTTCACATTGATGTAATGGACGGGAATTTCGTGCCCTCCATTTCTTTTGGAATGCCTGTGATCCAGTCGATCCGCCAGGAAAGCAGCATGTTCTTTGATGTACATTTGATGATAGAAGAGCCGGCGCGCTATCTGCAGGATTTTGTCCAGGCTGGTGCGGATGGGATAACGATCCATGCGGAAGCCTGTAAGGATATAAAAGGAACGCTGCAGTCTTTGAAGAAGCAGCCAGTTCAGGCCGCTATGTCCATAAAGCCGGATACACCTGTTACAGCAATTCAGGATTATCTGGGCCAGCTGGATATGGTCCTGGTCATGAGCGTGGAGCCTGGTTTTGGGGGGCAGAAGCTGATTCCTGCTGCGCTGGATAAAGTGGCCAGGCTGAAGGAGCTTCGAGAGAGGGAAGGATATTCCTATCAGATTGAGATTGACGGAGGAGTGAACCACAGCAATCTTGGGTTGATCATGTCCAGCGGAGTGGATATTGCTGTGGCGGGAACTGCTGTGTTCCAGGGAAATATTGCAGAGAATATAAAAAATCTAAAGGAGGTTATGGAAAGTGCTTCTTGAGAACATTTCTTTGGGAAGAACATTGGAGATTTTTGTAGATCGAGAAGGATATCGCTATCGGCTGGTGAGTAAAGTGGAGGATACCAATGCGAAACGGGTCTGTGTCAGCGTGATTGCTGCCAATGGAAGAGCATTCCTGTTCCATCCGGAGGATGAGATCAGCCTGCGTTATCAGGATGAAGATCAGATATGGGAATGGACAAAGGTGAAAGCCGGACTGGCCAAGCTGGAAGGATCTCCGGTGCATTGGTTTGAAATTACCGATAAGGGAAGCTCTTTCAATCGGAGAAATGCATATCGGGTAGAATTAAATGAGGAGCTGGAGATCGGTTATTATGAGATCCCTGATACGGAAAAGAAATCGGCGCAGGCTCCTATGATCCGGGAAGAATATGTACCGGGGCTGGAGGAAACGCCGGTGGGAGTGGAAATGACTGTGGGAGAGCCGACAGGAAAGATCGGAGAGGACGGAAAGGAAATCTGGGCCCGGTATGTTTCCCAGATGGACGCCGTACCCCACAATGAAAAAGCCCTGGTCAAAAATATCAGTGAGACAGGACTGGGGATGTACAGCAATTGTATTTTACAGGAGGAAGATAATTTCTTTCTGGCAATTCCCTCTCCCTATGGGGCGTTAAAGGTAAAAGCTACTGTGATCCGCATTAGTAAAATGAATCCTGTCAGGGATAAATACCACTTTTATTACGGATGCGTCTACAATGAGTCAGACCAGCGTCTGATCCGTTATATATATGATATACAGAGGAAACGGATCCAGAAGCGGCGGGAACAGAAAATGTTTGAGGATTCTTTCCGGGCGATGCGCGCTAAAAATAAAAAACAGGAAACGGAGAGTGAAGATGAATAGGAGGGCATTGATCCTTGCCGGAGGAAATATGGATCTGGACTATGTCCGGAAATATCTGCAAACGCAGCATTTTGATCTTGTCGCCTGTGCAGACTCCGGATTGGATGCCGCCTATCGTCTGAAGCTTCCGGTGGATTATATTTTGGGAGATTTTGACAGTGTGTCCCCGGAAGTGCTGCAACAGTATCGTGGAAGAGAGGCGGAGGGCTCCGAACGGGCACAGGTGGTACAACATTCCTGCAGGAAGGACGCTACGGATACTCATTTGCTCTTAGAGTGGGTGCTGGAGCAGAAGCCAGAGGAGCTGGTGATCTTAGGCGCCACCGGCGGCCGTCTGGATCATTTTCTGGCCAATCTGAATCTTTTGATGCTTCCCCTCGTCCAGGGCATCCCGGCTTATCTGATCGACAGCAGGAACAAGATCTATCTGATTGACAGAAAGCATGTGATCTATCGGGAAAAATTGCATGGAAGATATATTTCTCTACAGCCACTGACGGAGAAGGTTACCGGCGTCACTCTTCGGGGATTTCAGTATCCCCTGGAAGATTTTACTCTGACCATCGGCGATAGCCGGGGCGTCAGCAATGAATTAGAAGAGGGGGCTCTTGCAGGTGAAATTGCATTACAGGATGGGATTCTGATTGTGATAGAGTCTTCAGATTAGCATGAGGTGGGATTATGTCTGCAAAAGAGGTATTGAATATAGTTATGACGATATGGAGTTGATATGATTCAGAATATTATTTTAGATGTGGATGGAACTTTGTGGGATACCACCCAGGTGGTGGCGGAAGCGTGGAATGAGGCAATACGGGCGGACGGCGCCAGCGCAGTGCATGTAGATGCAAAGCGTTTACAGGGGCTTTTTGGCAGACCGATGAATGTCATTGGTGAAATGCTTTTTACGGATGTGGGGGAGAATGACAGGGAACGGCTGTTGGATGCCTGCTGCGCTTGTGAACAGAGAGTTCTTCATGAGGGAGAGCATCATTTGTTGTATGAAGGTGTGGAAGAGACGATGCGGACGCTTGCCGGGAACGGTGTCTCTTTATATATTGTCAGTAACTGCCAGAGTGGTTATATTGAATTGTTTCTGGCTAAAAATAAGCTGCAGGATGTGGTAAAGGATTGGGAGTGTTATGGAAATACCGGGCAGTCTAAGGGGGCTAATATTTCTACGCTTATTCAGAGGCAGGGGATCGCTGATGATCAGACAGTTTATGTAGGAGATACGCTGGGAGATTATGAGGCATCCCAGGAAGCAGGGATTCCCTTTGTTTTTGCAGAGTATGGTTTTGGGAAGGTTCCCCAGGCCAAAGAACGGATTGCAAGATTTGCAGATTTATTGCAGATATGCTTATAGACAGGAGATAGTATTTGGAGGAGGTTGGGACTGTCTTGTCTGCTGATACATAAGATAATTGTGAAAGAAGAGGCTTTGGGCCTTTTTTTCGTGTAAAGTTTAGGCCCTCCTACAAATAAAACTGTAAAATTTAGGGGGAATGTTACCCAGTATAGTACGTCGTTTTCAATTTCAGCTCAAGTGAAAGGATAATATGACAATGAAAATATTCAATAACAAAATACTACTTTGTACACTTCTTTTTTGTATATTTACAATGACAAGTTGTGAAAAGGCGCCACAAACAACAGAAAAGCAAGAAGAAAAGGAAGAATTAATTTCGGAGCAATATGTTTCTTTAGAAGAGGCAAAAAAACAAGTCATTCAGCTGCAGGGGAAGAATCAGGAGGGATTCACCTTTCCAGAAAAGATTCAGATGCCAGATGTTCAGAAAGTATCAGAAATAAAGCTGACTCCCTGGTATCCAGAGAAAGAAGAAGATCTGTTGAAAGGAATTAAAAATCTTTGGCATGATTATGATACTGTGGATTGGTCTGCCATAGAGGAAAAAACATTTTCCAATAAGAAAAATGCCAAATATTTTGGCAGTGAAAAAGAAGATCCGGAAACGGGATTGTTATATAGTTATGATTCGTCTGGATTTTTTAGCGGAGATTCTTTAAATGATACGGAACTTACCTCCAGTCACTGTATTGCTTCCTATGATTTTGAGTGGGGAGATACAGCCGCTGAAAAAGATAGCTATATGCTGGAAGATGGGGAATTGTCAGTATCTGATGCCGTGGCATATACAGAGAATCTGTTCAATCAGTATATGCCTGGCTTGGAAAAAGGGCAGTTTACATACCGTGTTCAGCATTTATATGTAATGAAAGATCAGGATAAGGATATCTGTGATTATAATATGGTGTTGGGCAGGGTTTATCAGGGGGTTCCCATTGACACCAGCTCAGATTTTAATATTACGGAAGGGGACAGTTATGAAAAAAACCATTGCGGCATACATATTGTGGCGATCATGCGCCATAAAAATTCCCTTGATTATATTAATACTTGCAATGAACTTATAGATGTGGAAGCAACGTCAGAAAAAGACAGTATTATTTCTCCTATCTGGGCGGTTCAGCAGATGAACAAAGAAATTGCCCATGACAATGGATTGAAATTTGATGATTGTGGACTGGTATATCTCCTTGTGCAGAATAACAAATTAGCCTCTAAGAACAGACAGGATGTTTATCAGGGGGTGAGCTTTGCAACAACCTATCTGCGTCCTGTTTGGCTGTTTTTGTGTGACAATATAAGAAATGGATTTGATACAAATACAAAAGATGTGCATGGAACCAGTGTTGTGGTAGATGCATTGGATGGAAGCATATATTATTATCAGGGAACTGGCGCATATTAACAACCGATGTGGATCAGGAGGGATGGGATGCTGTCATTAGAGATCAAGAAAAATATAAAAAGTATTCCCTTTATTGTGTCTGTAATTCTGTTGTATATTGTTTTTATGCTTGGTGACAGTGGACAAGTTCTTCCGGGAGATATATCTACTACTGTGGCGGGGGCAATTTGGAATAAGTTCCGGGGCAATTGGCAGATTTGCAGCGATTCTTCGTATTTGTTAAGAATGAAACATATATGGAGTGATAATTCTTATCTGCCTGTATTGCTGCCTTTTTTGTGTGGAATGCCTAGCGCCATAAATTATCTGGAAGAAATACGGACGGGAAACCTGCGGATGATTCTTTCCCGTTGTTCCCTGAGGCAGTATTATATAGCAAAGCTTGGAGCAAATCTTCTATCTGCCGTTTTGGTATCTGGCCTGGCAATATTTTGTTATTATATTACGCTTATTCTTTTTTTTGATAACATTCCTCCCTCTAATGAATCCTTCCCTATTATTTATTTTGCCTTTTCAGGGAATTTAGTGGAGGATGGCAGCGAGGCAGTGCTTTCTGTTATTTATTTCCGCTTATTAAAAGAAGTTTTATACTTTTTTCTATATTCGGTAATAGGAGCGTCTTTCTGTTTTTGGATGGCGGTATGGTGCGGAGATCAGTATACTGTTTTTGGCGGGACGGTATTCCTGTCTTATCTGCAATGGCGGATTACAGAGGAATTGCTGCGCAAATATATTAATGAGGGAAGTGTATGGACGGGAGTGGCAGGAGAGATTATAAATCCCATTTTTCTTCATTATGCAGGGGAGAGTGGTTTCTATCAGAATAAAGAATGTCTGGCGGTAGGAATTGCCCTTTTGCTGATCCTATTGAACTATGGAATAGCTGTTTTATTGTCAAAGAATCGTTTTGATGTCAGTGGGTAGTGATATTTATGGAAGGGAGATACCGATTGGAAGAATGGAAAAAGACAATTCTGATCCTGCGGGCAGGATTACAGGAGACCTTTTCTGACAAAAAAGGAATTATCTTATTGGTATTGCTTGGCTTTATCCTGGACAATGGAGTCCGTCCGATGGTTGATCATGCAATAGAGATAGGAGAGCCCTTGGGGGCTTTTGAAGGATTTATTATGTGTCTGAACAACTGGTATTATATTATTATTTTTTTGATTGGATTTATTTTTCTCTTAACAAATGTTCCAAGAATGGATAGCAATCAATTTCTTTTGATATACCGGACAGGGAAAAAAAGCTGGTTGTTTGGGGAAATTCTTCAGATCGTAATCAGCGCTGCGGCGTATATTCTGCTTTTACTGGCTGGCTGTCTGGCCGTTACTGGAAAATATAGTTATATTGGAAACGTATGGAGTAATTATACTGTGTACTATGATTCTGCATATAAGGAGCTATTATCAGATAATTATCATTTTGTGGATCAACAGGTATTTAAGTATTATTCTCCCTATAAGTCGGTATTACATGGTATTTTGCTTCTTCTGTTATGTATGACATTAATGGGAACGATCATTCTTTATTTTACAATTATTAATAAAAAATTGATCGGTATTCTGCTGAATGTTATCTTAATCCTGTTTGTCCTTATTTTTAATGAGTACCGGGCAGGAGTGATGTGGATATCGCCTTTTTGCCATGCTGTCCTGGCGCTGCATAATGTATTCGTATATAAACAGCAATCCTTTTCTCTGGGCGCTTCCTATTTTTATTTACTGGCGTTGGAAGGGATGATGGTTGGCCTTTCCCTCAGAAAATTGAAAAATAAGATGTTTTATTGAAAGAGGGTGCAAAAATGATAATAGATATTAAAGATGTTTCATTGAAAATCAAAGGGACGGTGATCCTGGAACACATTAATCTTTCCTGTGGAGAAGAAGAAATCTGTGGTATCATCGGCAGAAATGGAAGTGGGAAGACCATGCTGATGAAATGTATTTGTGGATTTGTCCGTCCCAGCGAGGGGGAAATCCGGGTACAGGATAAGATTATTGGAAAAGATGTGGATTTTGTGCCAGATGCAGGTATTATCATAGAGACACCGGGATTCATTCCGTACTATTCAGGAATAAAGAATTTGCGGCTGCTGGCATCCATTCAAAAAAAGATTCAGGAACCGGAAATACGGAAGGCGATGGAGAGGGTGGACTTAGATCCGGATATGAAACGGGTGGTAAAAAAGTATTCTTTGGGAATGCGGCAGCGTTTGGGCCTGGCACAGGCGGTTATGGAGGATCCGAAAATTCTGATATTGGACGAGCCCTTTAATGGCTTGGATAAAGAGGGAGTTGCCAAGATGCGAGAGTATTTTCTGCAATTGAAAAAGGAAGGAAAGACTATCTTGCTGGCCTCTCATTCTACAGAGGACATTCAGGTTCTGTGCGACAGGGTATATGAAATGGAGCATGGTAAATTAAAAGAGATCACGACTATATAAAAAAGGGCGCCCGGCCGTTCTGGCTTTCGGGGCGCCTCTTGCGATTTATGCGATCCGCCGTTCCTCATTCTGTACAAGTTTTTCCCTTCTTGCAAAGATTGTTTTGAAGACAGTGCGGACAAAAGGCTGAATAAAGAAAATCTGTGTAAAAAATGCAAATGGCAGATTAAAGCATATAAGCTTTAACCAGTTTGCAAGCAGGGTAAAGATGTTAAAGCCCATGTAGTAAGGATAATACATCCATGCTGCAAAAAAACTCATAACGGGGCACATAATACTTACCGTTGCGCAGATAATGGCAGTCTCAAAGATTACAGGATGAGTTTTTTGCGGATGGAACATCTTTGAGGCAAGCTTAAAAGAATATGGGCTTCCTACAAGGATTTCCAATGTGTAGGCACAGGCAAATTCAATGAGAATGATTGCCCAGATGGGGAGCATTGTTCCAAACATACAAACCCCGCCCTGAGCATGGATCGCATCAATTACGCTGTCTGTGTGGTTGGCTGCCATTAAAGTATTGCCGTTTACCACATATAGGCTGTAAAAGACATAGGCATGGACAGTTACGATAACGGTGAGAAAGGCAAATAGCATTCTCTGAAATTGATTTTTTGGCATAATGATTCTCCTTTTCCTTCAAAAAAACACAAGTAGTTTTGCGGTAATTCTCAAACGATAACATATGTACCGTGATCAGATTTACGTGCAAAGCACTACTTGTGTCGTTTATGTTGATTCTGTACCATATTTTTTTAACGGGATCATACTATCATAAATAAAAAGGTAATGTCAAAAGGAAAATAAAATTTTGTGAAAAAATATAAAAATTCCTGTTACAATAGATAAAATATTATGGAAAATTTCCATGGAAAAATTTCCATGGATAGTTTCCATTTTACTTTGCTGGGGCAGGTGCTATGCGAGTGGTTGAAATAGTATAAACGCTATGTAAAGCTCCTTTGCTATATATGATCGAATAAAATTAAAAGGATATATTGACCTGTATACGGGTGAGCAGGTAAAGAAAAATAATTAAAAATAAAGCCCAGGGGGCTTTTGTGAGTAACTAATGTTGCAGTTGGCGGATTCTTTTGACAAGTTTTTAGACTCAGGTGCTAAGAGGTTTTATAGACCGCAAAGCAAACCACTGGCTAAAATTCAGTTTTGGTTGAATCTGTGGTTATAATCTGTTATACTAAACATATGTTTGCAATAAGAGTACCGATTTTATAACTGATTGCATGAAATCGGTGTGTAATATACTCAGAAGGTGAGGTAGATTAGAGCGAAATGTCCATGTGATTAAGGATGACTATGGTAATCGTATTGTCATGATTAATGATATCGAATTTAAGGGTAAGAGGCAGATTAACGGGGACGAGGTAAAAGAGCATCTTGAATGCATAGATGAAAAGGTGCAAATGCAAAGGCCAAAACAAATGCGGCTTTGGGGATTCCGGAGTTGCTTGAAATTGCAACAGGTAAGCATTATAGAGAGAATAATGCAGACAAACATAAGAGAAATGCAAAAAATGGATGGTATCGTTATGATTCTCGGTTTGCGTTTCCGGTATATACTGATAATGGAGAAGTTAGGAGGTATAATGTTTATCATGCGTCAATGCTGATTCGCTATGCAAATGATAGGAAAATGTATCTTTACGACATTTTAGACATAAAAGACGAAACGAGCCCCCTATAGTTGTGACGTAACTTAGAGAGACAATAAATCAAATAGGTTTAGAATCAAAGGGAAATGTCAAAATAGAAGATATTGAATTAGATTAAAATAATTATAAAGGATACATATATCATTTAACTGTAGATAGAAAAGGAAAAAATACAATGACAATTTTAGAATATAAAAACAATAAAGAAAAAATACGTGAGATAGGAAAAGCTCTTATAATTGTTGGGGCTGGAATTTCTGTTGATCCTCCCTCTGGCTTGCCAGGAGGGGAAATGTTAATGGATTATTATATAGATGCATCAATAGGCAAGGAATATAGGAAGGCATTGAAATCCAAATGGAAAACAATAAGTAAAATGGTTCAAGATACAAAATGGTGTGTGGAAAGTATTAGATTAGAGTTTATTATCAGTCAAATTGATGAAATCGATCGAGAGTTGGATGAGCCAAGATTAATAAAAGGATTTGAAGGATTTGATATGGTGAATAGCAATGAAAATCATAAAATTTTATATCAATTACTCGATAACGAATATATTATAATAACACCGAATTTTGACAGTTTAATCGAAAAATCCTCCGGATTGAATCTCAAAGAAAATATATGCTATGGTGTTCCTACTATCTGCATGGATGATGGGAAAAGAGTATACCATTATCATGGTGTTGCGCATGAATATGATAATATGGGAGCAACATTAAGTAATATTAAAAAAGGATTGCCAAAAGAGTTTAGGGAAATGATGATTTCTTATTTTGAGAATGGATATTCTTTACTTATGTTAGGATTTAGTTGCAGTGATTTTTTTGATGTTACCCCATTTTTTGATAAATTATCATATGATATGAAAAGGCAAAACAGAAAATTTACGGGTAAAGCAATTTTTTTTGATCATTGTTCAGTAGACAACAATTACAATTGTACATCTATATTAAAAAATAAAGTAGAAAGACATTGTAATATGTTTTCTGCCTATGAAATATGGTATGGTAATACAAACCATTTTTTGCGGGATTTTCTGGGGAACAATGTCAAAGCATGTAATTACTGTAATAATGGTCAGTGGTTTAATTTGTTTAAAAAGATAAGTGAAAAAATTACTCCAGAGCAAAAAGTTCTCTACATAGTGAAAATTTTAAATAATATAGGAATGAATTTTGAACAGGAATGGTTTGAGAAAAATCATTTTTTGGAAAAATTTGAGAATAAATGCAAATTTCTTGATTCTGCTGCTAGCATAATGTTAAAAAAAGATATTCCGCAACATATCAGAAAAAAATTTGGAAATGATAAAAATAAAAGTGTTTTAACAGATATTAAGAACTTATATGAAAAAAATAAGTATTTTAGTCGAAACTATTATATGCTATGTCGTCAGTATAATAAAGTTTCGGCAGGGATGGAGGTGCAAATAAAAGCACGCAAGATGAAATATAGAGAATTTGTGCTACATATAAGTAAAAGTCCGATTTCATCGGAAGCGTTTAGTAGTTCATATGTAAATGCATTTTTGAAAATTATAAAAAATGGTCTTATGTCAAGATTTAGTACAAAATAAAATGAGAGGTTCTGCCAGCTAGGCCGCCGGCAGATTCTCAACCT
>CANPZE010000022.1 GCA_947589315.1 uncultured Lachnospiraceae bacterium
GGTGGGTATAGCGCAGTTGGTTAGCGCGCCAGATTGTGGCTCTGGAGGCCCAGGGTTCGAATCCCTGTATCCACCTTGAAATCCTTGCTGGCATTATGGCAGATGCAGGGATTTTTTTATAACATTATGGTTAATGGGCCATCGCCAAGCGGTAAGGCACAGGACTTTGACTCCTGCATTCGCTGGTTCGAATCCAGTTGGCCCAGTAACGAAAGAGACCAAGCCGTTAGGCTTGGTCTCCTTCTATATATGATATGCCGGATTTAGATTGACATTGGAGAATAATGCATGTCTGCTTTGGGAATAGGGGGGTCGGAAATGGTTCATTTTGGAATATTAGGGGCGGGAAATATTGCCCATAGTTTTTGTGGGGCCGCCAACAAAACGGAGGACGCCTGCGTGCTGGCTGTTGCAAGCAAGGAGCTGGACCGTGCCAGGGCATGGGCAGAACAGGAGGCGGTGCCCCGGGCTTATGGAAGTTATGAGGAAATGTTGAAGGATCCGGACATTGAGGCGGTATATATCGCTACTACGGGCAATTTCCATTATGGGAATATTAAGCAGTGCCTGCAGGCAGGAAAACATGTGATCTGCGAGAAGGCAATGGTGGCGACAGAGGAGGAGGCCCGGGAGGCCTTTCGCCTTGCGGATGAGAAGAACCTCTTTCTAATGGAGGCGATGTGGTCCCGCTTTCTTCCCAAGACACAGAAGGTGAGGGAATGGGTCCGGGAAGGACGTATCGGCAGGGTAAAGCTGATCCAGGGCACCATTGGCTTCCAGGCGCCCAAGGATCCTCAAGGGCGTTTGTATAACCCGGATCTGGGCGGCGGCGTGTTATATGACTTGGGGGTATATCTGATAGACTTACTTCCCTATTTTGTAGATCAGAGGATTGTGGATACCCAGGCATGGATCCAGAGGGCAGGCACCGGTATTGATGAAACGGTCAACCTGAACCTTAAGCTGGAGGATTGTTGGGCTAACGGGCAGATGTCCCTGGCTGCCAAACTGCCGGAGGATGCTTATATTTATGGGGAGACTGGCTATATCCGCATTCCTAAGATCCACTGGGGAACAGAGGCGTTGCTTTATGACCAGGAGGAAAGGCTGGTAGAACATTTTAACAGGCCGGAGGAATTTGGTTTTGTCTATGAGCTGGCAGAGGCAGTCCGGTGTATCCGATCCGGCGCGATGGAAAGCAATATTGCCAGCCGGGAAATGACCCTGGTTAGCAGCCGGATCTATGACAAATATCTCCGTCCTCTTGGAGACGGGGAAGAGGCTGTCAGAGTATCATAAAGGGAGGAGATATTGGGATGAAACGATGGCGTATAGGAGCATTGTGCGTAAATATTCTGTGGATCGCAGCCTGTAGTATGCTGCTGGTTTCCTGTGAAGGCCCTGGGAGAAAGCCTTCTGCAGGGAAAGGAAAGACTGGCGCTACGGCGGCAGAGGATTTCGTTGCTGTGACCAGGTTTCATATTGCCGGATCCCATGAGAATGTTATCCCGACTACAGAGAAAGAATTGGCCGCCATTGATACCGGGGAGGAAGAGGAGGTTGTCCAGACCAACAATAACCGGATCAACGGAAGCTTTCTCTATCCCTATCAGAAAGGATACCTTCTTAATGTGAGAAGGGGAAAGGCGGGAGAACAGGAAGATACGGTAGTGTTCTGTGATGGAGAGGGGCAGTCAGAGGAGCAGAGTGAATGGACAAATATTGTGGACATTCAGGATAACATCATTTATTACTACTCTCCGGAAGGCCGCCTTACGAGAGCTATCGGGGGAAAGACAACGGTATTTGAGGAAATGGAAGATCCGGAGGATGTGTTTTTTGCCCGGGACAGTATATACTATACGTTAGCGGATGAAGATAAAGAGCAGAGTTATATCTATAAGGTGGATTATGAGGGAAAGAATACGGAGCGGCTGTACCAGCTGGATGTGTTGGCAGACCAGATCTACTTATATCAGGACAGGCTCTGGCTGGCTTATGAAAAGTTTTATGAGCCGGACAGTAAGCCAGGCTTAGCTGTTATCGATATGGAGGAATCTGAGATTAACGTATATCAGGGGATTCATCCGGAGGAGTTTGGCGGAGGCAGGTTTTCTGTCAATAACGGATATCTCTATTTTAATTCTTCTGGCCTGCGGCGGTTGTGTATCCAGGACAATTCTGTGGAATCAATTTTTGCAGAGAATGGGGAAAAGATTAATTTTACTGACAACGGCATTCTGTTTGCCAGCGGCAATAAGCTCTACTTTGCGGATTCCAGCGGGATAAAGGAGATTAAAGACCTGGGGAATGAGGGAGACGGTTTTGGCGGAATCCGGGTAGAAGATGGGAATATATATATCCAGAGCTATAAAGGGACTGCCTTTCAAAGCTTTTTCCGCAAAGTCAGCCAGATTGATGAAGAGGGGAAGGCCGTAGGAGAACTGTATGAGGATTCTGACCAGAAGGAGACCTATGAGAATCCCATTGATGAATACTTTCTGCCTCGGATAGAGTTTGCGGCTTCCGAGGCAACCATGCGGGGATACCAGGATGATTACAGAGGGGTGTGGAGGTCTGAATTCCAGCATCTGATGAAATTTATCAGGAAAAAGTGTGTTTATGGGCAAGACAGAGAAAAGGTCCAGGCATATGAGAAAAATGTCCGCGATATGATAGAGAAGTCTAAGGAAATAGCAGGAATGGAGATAGCAAATACCTATGATATCAATCCGGATCCGCCTAAAGGGAAGGATGGCAATACCAGAAGTTCTTCCTGGGGGAATGGGACCCGCAGCAGGCTGAATCAATTGGAAGGGGAAATGTACCGGGATGCCAGTATGTCATTGATAGATATTTTCCAATATAAGTTCCGCGAATTGGAATATTCGGAACTCCATTATGAATAAGCATTTTCATGGGATCATGGGGCCGTGCCTTTGAAGAGGACATCCCCCAGACGGTAACAATAAGACCGCCCCTGCTTGCCGCTGCGGGCTACCGCTCCGATATAGTGGAGGATCGTCAGGGCTGTCTGAGCCCGTCCCCGGGGGATCTGGGCGGCTTTGGCGAAATCAGCAGACGTAAATTCCTCAGGAAGGCCTTCTGGAATCAGGCAGCCATAATCTGACAGGCTGCCAATGTAAAATTCGTCTACCAGGGCCGTAGGGATGCGGTCATACCGGGTGGAGCCCTTCTTCCGGTCCCTGCTCCATCCGTTGAGCAGCCGATATTCTTCTGCATTGATGAGGACCAGGCATAGATGGAGATTGGGATCTGTCAGATAGGGTTTGATCTTATATAGTTCCGGTATCGCGTCATAGGGAGTCCCCCGTTTGGGGGATTTTCTTTTTTGGGAGACTTCGCCGGTAGCCTCATCGATCCAGTAAAGCCATTTCGTATGGATGATGGGGTAGACGATGGTCACAGGGTAATATTTCAGGAAGGTATCCAGTTTATTCCGTAATTTATTAAAGCCTCGGGTCTGTATTTCAATGATCTCATTGTCCCGCAGGATATCTGCTACAAAATTCCCTACCCGGATCTCCTGATGGGAGGATTCCGGTTCGTAAAAGTTCTTTAATACCGCATGGACGGTTTTCTCCTGTAGGGTGCCTATTCCCTGGCGCTCCCGCTCCTGGCGGATGATTTTCTCACATGCCCGGGTAAAAAGTAATTCATCATTAGCGCAGATGGACATAGCCATTCCTCCTGATCTGTAGTTTCATTGCTTTATCTAGTGTATCAGATTTTTTTGTTCCAGGAAAGTATTCTTCTTTTGCAGAAAAGAATGTATAAATCCCGGCTGTTTGGCGGATACTGAGAGATAGCAGGGCTTGTAGGCCAGGAAGGAGTGAAAGGATGCCGGATATTTTTCAGGGAGATTTTTCCCAAAGAGATGAGGAGATCAAAAAGCTTCTCCACATTGGAGAATGTTTTGATTTATTACGGCGGCGGTTTGCGATAGGGGGAAGACAGGCTGTCTTCTATGCTGTGGACGGATTTCTGCGGGGCGATGTGGCAGAAAAGATTATGGAGTTCTTTTATTCTGTCTCTTCGGAAGAGATGCCTCAGGATTTTGCCGGGTTCCTGCAGCATCAGATCCCATATATGGATATTATCAAATTAAAGGACCAAGAGGCCTTTATCCATGCTGTGCTGTCAGGAATGAGCTGCCTTCTGGTGGAGGGATATTCGGAGATCCTGGCATTGGATATGAGGGAATATCCCAGCCGCAGTGTAGATGAGCCAGACAAAGACAAGGTGCTGCGGGGATCCAGAGATGGCTTTATTGAATCCCTGATTCCCAATATTGCCTTGATCCGCAGGAGGATCCGGGACGTTAATTTAATATTTTCCCTGGAGAATATTGGGCGCAGCTCCCGCACAGACCTGGCCATTTGCTATATGAAGGGAAGGGTAAAAGAGGACGTCTTAAAATTGGTCAAGGAAAGACTGCAATCTATTGATGTAGACTCTCTGACAATGAATCAGGAGAGCCTGGCGGAAAGCATCTTTCAAAAGGGCTGGCTGAATCCCTTTCCTAAGTTTAAGTATACGGAGCGGCCGGATACGACAGCTGCCTGCCTTCTGGAAGGAAGTATTGTTATTCTCTGCGATAATTCTTCGGCAGCCATGATCATTCCTTCTTCCTTGTTTGACATTATAGAAGACGCCAATGATTATTATTTTCCCCCGGTGACCGGGACTTATCTGCGCCTCAGCCGGATGGTCATCAATGTAGTTGCCATTTTTCTGACGCCATTGTTTATCCTGCTTCTGGAACATTCGGAATGGGTTCCTGCCTCTCTGGATTTTATATTAATTAAAGATGCAGTAAATATACCTCCCATGATACAGCTGCTGATCCTGGAGGTCGCCATCGATGGCCTCCGCATGGCGGCAGTGAATACTCCGGGAATATTGAACACGCCCCTGAGTATTGTAGCAGGTATTGTGTTTGGGGATTATACGGTAAATTCCGGATGGTTCAATTCGGAGATCATGTTATACATGGCCTTTGTGGCTGTGGCCAACTATACCCAAAGTAATATGGAGCTGGGCTATGCCATCAAATTCCTGCGGATTCAGCTTTTGATCCTCACAGGCCTTTTTGGGCTTTGGGGATTCGTGGCAGGAACGCTGGTCATATTGATCACGCCATTGCTGAACCGGACGCTGACAGGACGAAATTACCTGTACCCGCTGATCCCTTTCAATGGGATTCAGTTAATGCAGCGCTTCTTCCGGATCAGCCTGCATCGGTATGAAAAGCTCCATCACCGATAAAGTGTCGAAGGGGAGAACGCAGGTTTAGACAAATTGTGTAAAAAAAATATAAAATCTTTAAAAAAATTATAAAGTGTGACTATGTATTTCTTTTTTTTCTGGTGCTAATATATAAATGCGAAATCGCAAGTGTTATGCGATTGTGACATTATATATACTGAGGGGGCGAAGGAAATGTTAATCGCACAAATATTAGCTGTCCTTATCTTTGTCGTCATGTTCCTATTGATCGTGATAGACAAGATAGAGAGACAATATATTACTTTGGCATGCGGCCTGCTGACTCTGATTTTGGTATTTGGAGCCGCCATGCACAGCGTGCCTGCGATTCTGGAGACATTGAATGTAAGGGGGATATTCACGCCGGGCTTCTGGTATGCTGCCGGACAGGCGGAGGAGTCTTCTTCCGGAATCAACTGGGCTACCATTATATTTATTGCAGGAATGATGGTCATGGTGGAGGGGATGGCAAAGGCCGGGTTCTTCCGCTGGCTCTGTATGAGGCTGGCCAAATTGGTGCACTATAAGACCATTCCCCTGTTTATTACTTTCATGGTAATGTCTGCTATTTTGGCTATGTTCATTGACAGCATCACGGTTATCCTGTTCCTGGCAGCAGTGACGGTAGAGCTGGCAAAGCTTTTAAGGTTTGATCCCGTCCCTATGATCCTGTCCGAGGTCTTCTGCGCTAATCTGGGAGGTTCTGCTACAATGTGCGGAGATCCGCCTAATATCATCGTGGGGACCTCTCTGGGATTGTCTTTTGCTGATTTCCTGACCAACACGGGTCTGATCGCCGGCATAGGACTGATTCTTGTGGTAGCGTATTTCTTCCTGGTATACCATAAGGAGCTGGCGGCAGGAGGGGAAGAGATTGATTTTTCTGCCATTCCGGATCCCAGCGAGGCAATCACCAACAAAAGAGATTTTATTATTAGCTGTATTATTTTCGGCTGCGCCGTAGCGATGCTGGTGACCCATGCCCAGACCGGGCTGACGGTAGCGTTTATCGGACTGGTGATCGCAATCGTCACATTGGCGGCTTCTGGTAAATACGCATTGGAATTGTTGAAAAAGGTAGATTATAAAACGCTGCTTTTCTTCATAGGATTATTTATGGTAGTAGGCGGCCTGGAACAGACTGGCATTTTGGAATTGATCGCAGGATTTATTGGAAAGATCAGCGGAGGAAATATAAAGACAATGGTGGCGATCATTATCTGGATTTCTGCTATTGCCAGCGCTTTTGTGGATAATATTCCTTTTGCAGCTACGATGGTTCCGGTCATTAAGAATCTGGCGGCAACCCAGGGGGTTGACCTGCAGGTGCTGGCCTGGACCTTGTCAATGGGAACCGATATCGGAGGAAGCGCTACCCCGATCGGTGCGTCTGCCAATGTAGTAGGAACCTCCGTGGCTGCCAAGAACGGTTATCCTATTGGATGGGGAAAGTACTGTAAGACAGTAGCGCCTGCAACGATTATCGTAGTGGCAGTATCCATGCTGATCATATTTGTACGCTATTGTTAAGCAATGAAAGGAGTGAGTGGATATTGGATATGGGAAAACAGCTTATCATTTCTGTCAGCCGGGAGTACGGCAGCCAGGGCCATGATATAGCAAAGCAGCTGGCAGAGCAGCTGGGCCTTACCTTTTACGACAGAAATATTTTGGACAAAATTGCAGAAGAAATGGATGTAGATGTAGAACATCTGGAGAAGTATGATGAAAAGCCGGTGAATGTTTTGTTCAGCCGCAGGGTCGGCGAGCATACCAATTCTATGGAGGAGCATATCGCACAGATGCAGTTTTCCTATCTGAAGAAAAAGGCGGAGAGCGGAGAATCCTTTGTTGTGGTAGGCCGGTGTGCAGAGACCGTATTACGGGGAGCCGAAGGGCTGGTTTCCGTGTTTGTACTGGGTGACAGAAGCAAGAAATGCTTACATATCCAGGAGAAATTTCAACTTACGGAGCAGGATGCGCTGGCGAAGATGAACCGACATGACAAGGCAAGGAAGCAATATCATAACCGCCACTCTAATTTCCGGTGGGGCGATTCCAGGGGCTACGACATCTGTATCAACAGCAGCCGCCTGGGAATAGAGAAGACAGTTCAGGTATTGAAAAGCTATATTGATCTGGCGCGGTAAAAATGACAGAGGATAAAAGGATAGAAAGAGGTGTATCCGGTGGAGAATGCCGGATGCGCCTCTTTTCATAATTTAAGATTCATTGTACAATAAGAGAATAATCGGAATAACAGGGAGGATGGAAAAATGATCATTGATACCCATGCCCATTACGAGGATGACAGATATAATGAGGACAGGGATGCTCTATTAAGCTCCATGCCCCGGCAGGGAGTAGGATTGATTGTGGATGTGGGCGCCGGCATCCGTTCCACGGAGGGCGCAGTGGCCTTAAGTGAAGCGTATGATTTTGTATATGCTTCCGTGGGCATCCATCCAGAGGAGATCCAGCAGCTGACGCCCGGACATATGGACTGGCTGGAAGGGCTGGCGGCAAAGGAGAAGGTAGTCGCCATTGGAGAAATCGGCCTGGATTACCATTACCAGGAGCCGGATCAGGAACTGCAAAAGCAATGGTTTATCCGTCAATTGGAGCTGGCGGCAAAGGTAAAGCTGCCAGTGATCATTCACAGCCGCCAGGCAGCCCAGGATACACTGGATATCATGACGGCTCATTGCGACTGGGCGCAGGGAGGCGTGATCCACTGCTTTTCCTATGGCTGGGAAATGGCCCGGCAATATTTGGAAAAAGGCTTTTATCTGGGGATTGGGGGAGTTGTTACCTTTAAGAACAGCAAGAAGCTGAAAGAGGTGGTACGGCTGGCGCCTATGGATAAGCTGGTGCTGGAGACGGATGCGCCTTATTTAGCGCCGGAGCCTGACCGGGGGAAGCGGAATTCCTCCCTGGAATTGATCCATGTGGCAAAGGCTATCGCAGAGCTGAAGGGGATGGATGTGGAAGAGGTGATCCGGATCACGGAAGAGAATGCAAAAGCATTATACCGTCTGCCCCGGCAGGCAGGGAGGAGCGTATAAAATATGGCAGTATTGGGGATTCCCCGGAATACGATAGAGATACTCCAAAAGTATGATTTTCATTTTCAAAAGAAGTTTGGACAGAATTTCCTTATTGATACCCATGTCCTGGAGAAGATCGTCCAGGCGGCGGAGATCAGCCGGGAAGACTTTGTGCTGGAGATCGGTCCGGGAATCGGAACGATGACGCAGTATCTTTGTGAGTGCGGAAGAGAAGTGATGGCTGTGGAGATTGACCGGAATTTGATTCCAATCCTGCAGGAGACATTATCCGGGTATGATAATGTTCATATCGTAAATGAAGACATACTGAAACTGAATATCAGGGAAGCGGCAGAGAAGTATAATGGCGGAAAGCCGATTAAGGTCGTGGCAAATCTGCCATACTATATCACAACGCCGATCATTATGGAGCTATTAGAGGGGGACACTCCCCTGGAGAGCATTACGGCCATGGTACAGAAGGAGGTGGCAGACCGGATGAAAGCAGCGCCTGGGACAAAGGACTATGGGGCGTTATCTCTGGCCGTGCAGTTCTATTCCCAGGCAGAGCTAGTGGCCAACGTGCCGCCCAACTGTTTTATGCCCCGGCCTGGCGTGGGGTCTGCCGTAGTCCGCCTGACTTGCCGCCGGGATTCCAAAGTAGGGGTCCGGGATGCGAAATGGATGTTCCGGCTGATCCGGGCCTCGTTTAACCAACGGCGCAAAACCCTGCAAAATGGTTTGCACAATGAGAGCGGGCTGGGGCTGGATAAGGAGAGGATTGTAGAAGCCTTGGAACAGCTGGGGCTGCCTGCTACCGTGCGGGGAGAAGCGTTAAGCCTGGAACAATTTGCCGCATTGAGTGATCTGTTGGGACCGGGAGGGGAAGACAACGATAGAAAGGACAGGATTCATGGCAGCGATCAATAGCAGAGAGAGAATAAAAAAGCTGCGGGACAGAATGAAGGAGCTGGGATTGGCGGCCTGCTATATCCCTACGAATGATCCCCATGGTTCGGAATATATTGGGGAATATTTCAAGTGCCGGGAATATTTGTCCGGCTTTACCGGTTCTGCCGGGGAGATGGTAGTAACCGATACGGAAGCCGGGCTGTGGACAGATGGGAGATATTTTCTCCAGGCAGAACAGCAGCTGGAGGGAACAGGGATCGTACTGTACCGGCTGCAGGAGGAAGGCGTTCCTTCTCTGGAGGAATTTCTGGAGCAGAAGCTGGAGCCAGGACAGAAGCTGGGCTTTGACGGACGCCTGCTCTCTGTGGCTTCTGCCAAAAGGCTGAAACAGAGGCTGGAGAAGAAGGGGATACGTATCGATCCGGCAGTAGACCCGGTGGGAGATATTTGGGAGGACCGTCCCCCCTTATCCTGCCAGCCGGCCTATTCCCTGGATCTGCAGTATGCCGGAGTAAGCTGCAAAGAGAAGATGAAGTGGGTCTGCGAATGGCTTCGGCGGGCAGGGGCAGATTATCTTGTATTAACCTCTCTGGATGATATTGCCTGGCTGCTGAATATCCGGGGCGATGATATCCACTGCAATCCGGTAGTGCTGGCTTATCTTTTGGTGGGACAGGAAGAACGGCGGCTCTTTGTCCAGGAAGGCTCCTGTGACGGACCGCTCCGGGCCATGCTGGCGCGGGACAAGGTGGAGCTGAGGCCCTATGAGGCGATCTATGATGAATTAGGGCGTTTGCCGGGGGACTGTAAAGTGGCTATGGATCATCAGATTGTGAACTGGGCGCTGTTGCGCTCTGTAGCGCCGGGGATCACAGTGAAGAATGAGACCAATCCCACTATAATCATGAAAGCCATCAAAAATCCGGTGGAGGTAGAGAATGAAAGAAAGGCCCATATCAAAGACGGCGTGGCGGTGACATGCCTGATCTATTGGATTAAACAGAATATTGGCAGGCTTCCCCTTACGGAGCTGGGGGTAGCGCAAAAGCTGGAGGAGCTGCGGGGGCAGCAGGAGCATTATGTGGGACCCAGCTTTGATCCTATTGCCGGTTATGCAGAGCATGGCGCCATTGTCCATTATTCTGCCACGCCGGAGACAGACCGCACGTTTCGGCCAGAGGGCTTCCTTCTCCTGGACACAGGGGGGCATTATCTGGAGGGAACAACGGATATTACCAGGACGGTGCTGTTGGGCGGCTGCGCTGACGAAGAGCAGAAACAATACTATACGGCAGTGTTGCGGGGAAATCTGAATCTGATGGCGGCAAAGTTCCGTTATGGCTGCAGCGGGGTGGCGTTGGATTATCTGGCCAGGGCGCCTTTGTGGGAGCTGGGATGTGATTATAACCATGGAACAGGCCATGGAGTGGGCTATCTGCTAAATGTCCATGAGGGGCCCAATGCCTTCCGTTACCGGGTGGCCAGCCGGCCAGGGGGGAACGCCGTCCTGGAAGAAGGAATGATTACCTCGGATGAACCGGGAATCTATCTGGAGGGAAAATATGGGATCCGTTTGGAGAATCTGCTGCTGTGCGTAAAACGGGAGAAGACGCCTTATGGCCAATTTATGGGCTTTGAGCCATTGACTATGGCGCCCTTTGAGCGTAAGGCCATTGATGTGATGCAAATGAGTGACAGAGAGCGGCAGCTGCTGGATCAATATCACAGGAAAGTTTTTGAGAATCTGTCCCCCTATTTGGATCGTGATGAGCGGGACTGGCTGGAAGAGGAATGCGCTCCCTTATAGACCAGGGGGTAGTAGATCCCAAAGAGGATAATGCTGCACGCCATATCGATCACAGAATGCTGTTTCAAAAATAAAGTAGAAAGGCAGATCAGAATACAGAGGATGAGGGAGGCAAGCTTCCAGCCTCTGTAATTAGCAGAGTTCCCTTTTTCCTCCGGCAGAAAATAATGGCTTTTGGAAAGTCCTGCATGGATTGCGAGGGAATTATACACATGGATGCTGGGACAGACATTGGTACTGGTATCTCCCTGGTACAGGGCTGCGATGATGTGCGTCAGGGCGTTATCCCGGGGGAAGGCCTGGGGGCGCAGATCCTGGGCGTTGGGAAACAGAGTGTAAATGATCAGGCAGGTAGTCATCCCCAGCATCAGGACAGCGGCGCAGCGGTAGAAATCCTTCAGGTAATCGGTCTGAAAGAAGAGGTATACCAGTACGGCTGCCACATAGAAGAACCACAGAAGGTAAGGGATGATAAAAATCTCCTGGAAAGGGATCATGTCATCCAGTGGGCAGTGTATGATATAGTGGGGGATATCTGCCCGCTTTTCCAACAGCAGGAACCATACCATATAAAAGGGGAAATAAAGGATTAAGATGCTATGCTTGTATTTGGACAAAAATTGTTTAATCTTTGTTTGCATTAGGTAAATTCTCCAATTCTTTTCATGCATTTTCTCTAATATCTGGGAGAATGCCTGCAGTCGATCTCCCTGCGGATGTAGGCGAAGGTCTTCTCCTCCCCTTCCTCGGCCAGCATATGCAGCAGCTTTTCCAGGAGGGCGGCGGAATCTTTGTGGATAGTATAATGGTCCCGGTTCTTCTCATAGTAGGCAAGAGGAAAGGAATCCGTATAATTGTTCCGATTGTAATTACGGCTGGCGGCCACCCGGTCGCAGAACATTTCTACTACATAGCGGGTAGGCATGGGCATTCCCTGAAGCCCCTGGGAGGCGTCCAGAGTCACATCGATCCAGTATTCAAAATGATGGCGGTTACGTCCCTTGTGGTGGAGCCAGGCAGAGGAATAGCCATGAGCCTGCTTTTCGCCAAAGTTAGGGCTGCGCCGTCCTCCTTGATAATAACGGACGCCGGCAAGAAATTCTACCGGGCTGTATTTGGACCAGTCGTGGCTGATCCCCTGCCAATACAGGCCTGCTTTGAAGCAGTAGCGCCTTACCAGCTTTTTGTGATGCAGGATCGTGCCCAGATGTCCTGTAAAATTTTTCCAAAATCGCATAATGGGTACCTCATATTCATTGTGGTAACAGTATATCATACTTTTTAGCGGAAACCACTTAAACTTTCCTTAAATTTAAAAATATATGCAGGGCTCTGGGCCATTCCCAGAGGAAATCGTTTGACAAACGAGGGAAATCTTATAATAATAGCAATTGCAGGGCAGGTACATATAATAACATAACAGTAACAATTAAGGAAGAGACCATACTATTATCAAAGAACAGGAAGAGAAGGCAGAGGAGGCGCAAGAAGAAAATATGACACTGGCACAATTGAATTATGCGATTACTGTGGCCAATGCCGGATCCATGAGTGAGGCGGCCCGGCGTCTGTTCCTCTCCCAGCCCAGCTTGTCTGCTGCAATACGGGACCTGGAGGAAGAGACTGGGGTGGAATTGTTCCGCCGGACGAACCGGGGGATCTCCCTCACGCCGGAGGGAGAGGAGTTCATTGGATATGCCCGGCAGGTAGTGGAACAGTATCAGCTGATTGAGACAAAATATGTTGCAAAGGAACGGATCAAAAAGAAATTCAGCGTATCTATGCAGCACTATACATTTGCGGTAAAAGCCTTTGTGGAAATGGTTAAGCAGTTTGGCATGGATGAATATGAGTTTGCGGTGCGGGAGGCCAGGACCTATGATGTGATCCAGGATGTGCGGAGCTTTAAAAGCGAGATAGGGATCCTGTATCTCAATGCCTTTAATGAGAAGGTACTGACAAAGCTTTTTCGGGAATATGACCTGGAATTCCATGAGATCCTTCAGTGCGGGATTTATGTATATATGTGGAAGGGCCATCCTTTGGCGGGAAAGAAGGAGATTGCCATAGAGGAGCTGGAGGAATATCCCTGCCTGTCCTTTGAGCAGGGAAGCTACAATTCCTTTTATTTTGCGGAGGAGGTTCTCAGCACCTATGAATATAAGCGTTTGATCAAGGCCAACGACCGGGCCTCCATATTGAACCTGATGGTAGGACTTAATGGTTATACCTTGTGTTCTGGGATTATCTGCGAAGAATTAAACGGGGAGGATTACTGCGCAGTAAAACTAAAATCCGATGAGATTATGTCTATCGGTTATCTGATCCGGAAGGGGAATGGGATCAGCCCGCTGGGGCAGAAATATCTGGAGGAGCTGGGGAAGTTTCGGAGTAAGGCTCTGCTGTAAGGCTTTTAGAGGGGAACAGGAGGAAATCGGGGAAGGAGTAGCCTATCAAAAGGGATTATGGCGAATGGCTGGATATAGGTTTTACCTATGACCAGCCATTTGTTTTGCGTATTAGACAATTTAAAAGGGGTATGCTATGATGTCCGTACAATCAAAGTAGAAAAGAAATTGCAGATTAGCAAGGATGGAGGGATATTATGAGTAAGACGGCATATGCAGAAAGAAATTTAAGATTTGAGACTTTACAGCTTCATGTAGGACAGGAACAGCCGGATCCGGTAACCGATGCAAGAGCGGTGCCGATCTATCAGACGTCCTCATACGTATTTCGGAACAGCGATCATGCGGCGGCCCGCTTTGGCCTCAGCGATGCGGGAAATATATATGGAAGGCTGACCAATCCCACAGAGGATGTTTTTGAGCAGAGGATCGCCGCACTGGAGGGAGGCGTGGCTGCCCTGGCAGTAGCTTCCGGGGCGGCAGCGATCACGTATACGTTCCAGAATCTTGCCCATGCGGGGGACCACATTGTAGCAGCCAAGAATATCTATGGGGGGACCTATAATCTTCTGGCACATACATTGCCGGAATACGGGATCTCCACTACCTTTGTGGATCCCTTTGATTATGACCAGATTGAGGCAGCGATCCAGGATAATACCAAGCTTCTGCACATTGAGACCCTGGGCAATCCTAATTCCGATGTGGTAGATATTGAGAAACTGGCTAATATTGCCCATGCACACAAGATCCCCCTGGTAGTGGATAATACCTTTGCCACCCCTTATCTGGTACGTCCTATTGAATATGGCGCAGATATTGTGGTGCATTCCGCCACCAAGTTTATCGGCGGCCATGGGACTACTATCGGCGGTGTGATCGTAGACAGTGGTAAATTTGACTGGGAGGCCAGCGGCAAATTCCCGTCTCTGGTAGAGCCTAATCCCAGCTACCATGGGGTGAGCTTTACTAAGGCGGCAGGGCCTGCTGCTTTTGTGACTAAGATCCGCGCGATCCTGCTCCGGGACACAGGGGCTACCCTTTCTCCCTTCCATGCCTTCTTCTTCCTGCAAGGGCTGGAGACACTGTCTCTGCGAGTAGAGCGTCATGTGGAGAACGCCCTGAAGGTGGTAGAATATCTGCAGAACCATCCACAGGTGGAGACGGTACATCACCCTGCTGTATCTGAGGATCCGGAACAACAGGCATTGTATAAGAAATATTTCCCCAATGGCGGAGGCTCTATTTTTACCTTTGAGATTAAAGGAGACGCCAATAAGGCAAAAGAGTTTATTGACAATTTGGAGTTATTCTCCCTGCTGGCTAATGTAGCCGATGTGAAGTCTCTGGTGATCCATCCGGCCTCCACGACCCATTCTCAGCTGAATGAGGAAGAGCTGGAGGATCAAGGGATCAAACCCAATACAATCCGCTTGTCTATCGGTACAGAGAATATTGCCGACATTATTGAAGATCTGGATGAAGCATTTGAGGCAGTAAAATAATAACCTTGGCTAAGGGATCAGAGGGCCGTATTTTCCGATATATATTGGAGTACGGCCCTTCTTTATATTTTATATGTGCATCTGTTAAAATTTGTGATACACTGTTGGCATACGATAAAGAAAAGGAGGGAGCAGATATGACGCCCATGAAATGGTTTTATGGATTTCTCCGGGAGTATAAGTGGAGAATGACGGCGGGTATGGCGCTGGTTACTGTATTGGTGGCCGCAGCATTGACGAACCCATATATTTCCGGCCTGATCGTGGATGAAGTGGTAAAGAAGAAAGACCTTGCGATGCTCCCTTTACTGATCGGCCTGCTGATCGGTACTGTGGTAGTAAAGGGGATTTGCCGTTTTTTTTCCCAGGTCCTTTTTGAGACCAGCTCCCAGGGGGTGTTATACCAAATGCGGGATACCGTGTACCGGAAGCTTTTGCAGGAGGATTTCGCCTTTTATAATAAAAACAGGACGGGAGACCTGATGAGCCGCCAGACAGGAGATATGGATGCCGTCCGGCATTTTGTGGCTTATGTGATTTACATAGTTTACGAGAATGTTCTCTATTTTATCCTGGCCATTGTCATGATCTTTATCATTAACCAGAAGTTAGCCGTTTCTATGATCTTGATTCTGCCCGTTACCGCCTGGGTCACCTACAATCAGTCCCGGCGGGTGAAGCCGGTATTTCTCAATTGCCGCCAGGCTTTTTCCAGCCTGAATACCTTTGTGCAGGAAAATATCAGTGGCAACCGGGTGGTGAAGGCCTTTGCCAAAGAAAATTATGAGATGGAGAAATTTCAGGCGGAAAATGATAATTACCGGGATGCAGAGCTGAATGCGGCGGCTGTGTGGAAGAAGTATGTCCCTATCTTTGAATTTCTTTCTAACCTGCTGACGATTCTGTTGATGCTGGTGGGGGGCAAGCTGACTATAGATGGGGAAATGACCCTGGGGCAGCTGGTTATGGCAAACGGTTATCTTTGGATGCTGAATATGCCTTTACGGATGGCCGGCTGGTGGATCAACGATATCCAGAGATTTACAGCATCGATTGAAAAGATTTACGGGACATACTGCGCAGAGCCGGATATCAAACGGCCAGAGAATCCTGTGAAACGGAAAAGGCTGGAAGGAGACGTGGCTTTCCGCCATGTATCCTATCGGGCGGAGGATGAAGATATCCTGCAGGATATTAATTTCCATGCAAAAAAGGGGGAAAGGATAGGTATCATCGGAACAACTGGCGCAGGGAAATCTACATTGATCCATTTGCTGTGCCGTTTCTTTGATGCCACGGAAGGGGATGTCCTGGTAGATGGCATTAATGTAAAAGATCTGGATATGTATGAATTGCGGGAAAATATCGGGATCGCCATGCAGGATGTGTTCCTTTTTTCGGACACTATTGAGGGGAATATTGCCTATGGCAGGCCGGACTGCAGCTTTGAGGAGGTAAAGGAAGCCGCCAAAATGGCCGATGCCAATCTGTTTATCAAGAATCTGCCGGAAGGCTATGACACCATTGTGGGAGAGCGGGGCGTAGGTTTGTCCGGCGGTCAGAAGCAGAGGATCTCTTTGGCCAGGGCGCTGGTTAAGAAGCCCTCTATCCTGATTTTGGACGATACCACCTCAGCCGTGGATATGGAGACAGAGAGTTATATCCAGAGGCAGCTGGACAATATTGGCCACAGCTGCACCACATTTATTATTGCCTACCGGATCTCGTCTATTAAAAATGCAGACCAGATCCTGGTCATGGACAAAGGACAGATCATTGAAAGGGGCACACACCAGGAATTGCTCGAAAAGGACGGCTATTATGCTACGGTATATTATCATCAATATCCCATGGCAGTACGGAAGGGAGGGGAGACCGATGAGTAGAAACCGTTACGATATGGATGAGATTCTGGAAGATAAGTTTGATATGGATCAGCTGAAGCGTCTGGCACGTTATCTCCATCCCTACAGAAAGCAGATGGTTCTGGTATTGGCGCTGATGCTCAGTTCTTCTGCTCTTGTCATGCTCATTCCCAAACTATTCCAGCTGGAAATGGATGTATATATTCCGGCGGGAGATATGAAGAGCATTTTTCTTCTGTGCGGGCTGGCGATAGGTATCGTACTGTACTCTGTGGTCTGCCTGCGCATTAAGATTTCCTATACCACGCGGATAGGACAGAGCATCATCCATCAGCTTCGCCGGGATCTTTTTGCCCATCTTCAGGAGCTGCCCTTCTCTTACTATGATGACCGTCCCCACGGGAAGATACAGGTGCGGGTAGTGAACTATGTGAATAACCTCAGCGATCTGTTGTCCAATGGGATCCTGAATACAATTACTGACTTGTGCAACCTGGTATTCATTCTGCTTTTCATGTTTTCCATGAATACCCGGCTGACGCTGATCTGCCTGTGCGGGCTGCCGGTCCTGGTGTTGTATATTGTTCTGTTAAAGAGGAGGCAGCGTTATGCGTGGCAGGTGCAGAGCAATAAGCAATCCAACCTGAATGCCTATATAGCGGAGAGCATTAATGGAATCCGGGTGACCCAGGCTTTTGTCCGGGAGAAGAAGAATGTGGCTATTTTCAATAGCCTGAGCATGAGCTATCGAAAAGCGTGGCTGCGGGCCTGTTATTATAATTTCCTGATGAGCCCTATGGTAGATCTGATCTCTACGATCACTATCTCTTTTATTTATGTAATTGGAGTGTCCTATATTTTGGACGGCAATCTGTCTGATGTGTCGGTGGGAGTCCTGATTTCCTTTACCGTATATATTGGACGGTTCTGGGCGCCGATTAATACGATTGCCGGGTTTTACAATAGTGTGCTGACAGCCGTTTCCTATCTGGAGCGGATTTTTGAGACTATTGATGAGCCGGTGAAGGTGAAGGATGCGCCGGATGCAATAGAAATGCCGGAGATTAAGGGCGATGTGCGCTTTGAGAAGGTAAGTTTTGGGTACGAGGAGGGAATTCCTATTCTGAAGGAAATTGATTTCCATGTTACGCCGGGGCAGAGCATCGCCATTGTAGGGCCTACCGGGGCCGGGAAAACCACGATCGTAAATCTGTTAAGCCGTTTTTATGATGTAGATGAAGGAAAGGTGCTGATAGACGGGATTGATATTTCCCGGGTAACTCTCCATTCCCTTCGCTCCCAGATGGGGGTCATGATGCAGGACAGCTTTATTTTCTCTGGAACGATTATGGATAATATCCGTTATGGGAACAAAGAGGCTACAGAGGAAGAGGTTATCCGGGCGGCCAGGACTGTCCGGGCGCACGATTTCATTATGCAGATGGAAGAGGGGTATTATACGCAGGTAAATGAACGGGGAAGCCGTCTGTCGGCCGGCCAGCGTCAGCTGATCTCCTTTGCCCGGGCGCTGTTGAATGACCCGGCGGTCCTGATCCTGGATGAGGCAACCTCCAGCATTGATACGGAGACGGAGGTACTGCTCCAGCAGGGACTGAACCGCCTCCTGCAGGGAAGGACTTCCTTTATCATTGCCCACCGTTTGTCCACGATCAAGAATGCAGACCGTATTTTGTATGTTGCGGATGGAGATATTTTGGAAGAGGGCAGCCATGAGGAATTATTGGAGAAGAAAGGACATTATTATGAATTGTATATGTCCCAATATGAATTTTAAGAAGAACGCTTTTAGGCGCGCATTGTTATGTAAAAAGCCAGGGAAGGTGCGTGAATGGGAAAAATGAGGAAGGAAAGATCAGTTTTTGCAGAACGGCATCCCCTCGTCTCTCTGGTTTATCTGGCCGGAGCGCTGTCCATCACTATGCTGACAATGCATCCGCTTATACTGGGGCTCTCCTTTTTGCTGTCGGGAGGCTATGTTCTCCTTTTGCAGGGAAAGAAGGCAGGACGTTATACTTTGTGGATGTTACTGCCCCTGCTCTTTTTCTCTTCTGTGATACTGCCATTATTCTCCCACAACGGGGTTACGCCGTTGTTCTATATCAATGATATGGCTGTTACTCTGGAATCCGTACTGTATGGTGCGGTGATGAGCTTGCTTTTAGTCAGTGTGTTTCAATGGTTTCAGGTCTGGCGGCAGCTCCTGGACGAAGAACGGTTTCTGTATTTGTTTGGACGGGGGCTGCCAGCGGCGGCGCTTCTGTTGTCTATGGCGCTGCGGCTGCTGCCTCTGCTTCACCGGCGGTATCGGGAGATCCATGATGCCCAGCGGGGAATGGGAAGGGATGGCGGCGCCATGACCTTTTGGAAAAGGGGGAAGCTATTGCTAAAAGAGCTTTCTATATTGATCAGCTGGTCCCTGGAGAATTCCATAACCACGTCTATGTCCATGGAATCCAGAGGTTACGGGTCGGGAAAGCGTACCAGCTTTCACTTGTTTGTCTTTGGCTGGGAGGATGGGGCCTGGCTGGTACTTCTGCTGCTTTTGTTTGGAGGATGTATTCTGATCATCGGGCAAGGAGGCTTTGCCGCCCGTTATTTCCCGGCGGTCAGCGAGATGCCGTGGGGGCGGAGCCAGACCGCGGGGCTATGCTGCTTCGGGGCCGGAGCGGGGCTTCCTCTGCTATGGGACCTGCTGCATCTGGAAGGAGACAACTGTCAGAGCTGGGGAAAGGAGACAGAAGAATGAATATCCTGGAATTTGATAAGGTATCTTTCCGGTATCCCCAGAGGGAGGAACAGGCGCTCAGTGACATTTCCTTTGCCGTGGAGGAGTCGGAGATCCTTTTGCTTTGCGGGCAGTCTGGCTGTGGCAAGACTACTTTGCTGCGCCATATGAAAAAGAACCAGATTCCTTTTGGAGAGGGAAGTGGCAATATGTATTTCCGGGGCAGGAGCCTGGAGGAAATGACAGACCGAGAGGGGGCGCAGAGGATCGGTTTTGTAGGCCAGGATCCAGAGGGCCAGATTGTAACGGATAAGGTGTGGCACGAACTGGCTTTTGGCCTGGAAAGCCTGGGCGTCTCCCAGGGGGAGATCCGCAGGAGAGTGGGGGAAATGGCGGAATATTTTGGAATCTCAGGCTGGTTTCATCAGTCAGTGCAGGAACTGTCGGGAGGGCAGAAGCAAATCTTGAATCTGGCCTCTGTCATGGTGATGAAGCCGGAACTGCTGGTGCTGGACGAGCCTACTTCCCAACTGGATCCCATAGGGGCGGAGCGGTTTATCCATACCCTGGTCAAGTTAAATCAGGATTTTGGCACTACGATATTACTGTCAGAACAGCGGCTGGAAGAGACGCTTCCGGCAGCAGACCGGGTGATGGTCCTGCATCAGGGGAGATTAGTGGGGATAACGCCTGTCAGGCAATGGGCGGAGCTGCTGGCCCGGCAGGATCAGGAGCTGGAGGCGCCGTTGCCGGTAACAGCCGGACTTCCTGTTGCTTTGCGGGTTTATCTGGATACCATAGCGCATACCGGCGAGTGTCCGGCGGCGGCCCAGCCGTTGACGGTGAGGGAAGGACGGCAGTGGCTGAAGGAGAGGATAAGGGATCAGGTTCCGGAGCCGCTGGAGACTAAGCGGAGGAGTAAAAGGAAAGAAAAACCATTTCTGGCAGTGGAGGCAAAAGAGCTTGCCTTTTCCTATGAGAGGAAGGGGCGCCGGATCCTGCACCACTTTCAGATGCAAGTGGAGAAGGGAAGTATTTATGCTTTACTGGGAGGAAATGGTTCCGGGAAGACTACGGCATTGAAGGTATTGGCGGGCATTTATCCTGCGGAAAAGGGGAAGATAGGATGCAGGGGCCGGACGGCATATCTGCCCCAGGATCCCCTCAGCCTCTTTACAGAGATAACGGCAGAGGAAGAGCTTCTGGAGGTTCAGGAATGGAGGGAAAGCCAGTCTCAGGAAGCTTGGGACAGGGCCCGGGAGAAGGCGGACCGGCTTTTGAAATGGATGGAGCTGGAGGAGTACAGAAAGCAAAACCCTTATGATCTGAGCGGGGGGCAGCAGCAGCGCCTGGCCCTGGCAAAGGTGCTTATGCTGGAGCCGGATATTCTCCTTTTGGATGAACCCACCAAGGGACTGGATGCTGCCTTTAAAAAGAAGCTGTCTGGCCTGTTAAAGGATTTACAGCATCGGGGCATGACTGTGGTCATGGTGTCCCATGACATAGAATTCTGCGGGGAAAATGCAACCCACTGCGGCCTTCTTTTTGACGGGCAGATCATAAACAGCGGCGATACCAGAGAATTTTTCCTGACGAACACATTTTATACTACGGCGGCCTGCCGTATGACCCGGGGGATCCTTCCAGATTGTATCCTATGCCGGGATATCCTGGAGAAGATGGGATTTTGATTTAGTGCAGGCAGTAACATAATGCAGAAAAGGAGACGACTATGAGAGTGAAAAAAGGAATCAGTATCCTGTTAGTGGCAGCGTTGCTGCTTTCAATATGCGGCATAGAGGGAATGCCTTCCCGGGATACCAGGGCGGCCGCTGCGGAAAGCTCTGCCGCGGGGGAGGCTGACCGCTATTACTACCGTCAGCTTACGCCAGAGGGCAAGGCATTTTATGATGCCATGTACGCTATGTATACAGAGGGGATCATGAAGACAGGAACGGAAGACTATGACCTGCTCTCTAATGGTTATGTGAGCCGCCAGCAGCTGGTGGCGTATGCCAATGGAGACATGCAGCTGCTGTCTGACATGGGGGCGGCGCGAGACGCCTTTTATGCAGATTACCCGGATATTTTTTATGTGGATTTCTCTTATCTGTCGATCCGGGTCACAAGAGATTCCACAGATACGTATCACGCCTATCTTGGCCCGGGCAGGGGCGATACTTATTTTGTCCAGGGCTTTACAAGCCGGCAGCAGGTAGAAGAAGCGATAGATGAGTATGAGGCAAGGATCAATGAGATTGTGGATGGAGCCAGGAAGCTTTCTGTAGAGGAGGGGGATCGGCTGACGCTTCCGGAAAAGCAGATAAAATATGTCCATGATGAGATTATACGGAATACTACCTACCGCCTGGAAGACAATTGTAAGAAGGAGAACGTAGGGCATATCAGGACGGTCTATGGCGCCCTGGTGAAAAGGGAAAGTGTGTGCGAGGGTTATGCAAGGACAGTGAAGGCTGTTTTGGACCGGCTGGGAATCCCCTGTGTGCTGGTACAGGGAATCTACCGTTACTCAGAGAATGACGGGGAACTGCATATGTGGAACTATGTGAAGCCCCAGGCCGATGGTGAATGGTATGGGGTAGATGCCACTATGGATGACCCGATTTCGCGAAATGGGGAAAATGGGTTGGATGGTTATGAAAATTCCGAGTACCTTTTAGTAGGGGAAGATATTATGAGCCGCCGCCATGTTCCCAATGGAATCATGTCGGAGGCAGATTATGAGTTCTCTTATCCCCAATTGGGAGCCGCAGGGGCTATGTTTGAGCGGATTTATAATAAAAGCGGACTGACGGTTATGTATAATAAGGACGGCACCCATGAGGATCTGGATGCGGGGATCTTTAAGATTAGCTACAATGGAATGGGGTATGCCCGGGCAGCAGAAACGGGCAAATATATGCTGGGAAGGTTCCACATCTATTATGAGGAGACCGGCGAATGGGATTATGGCAGCTGGGGATATCTTTTGCCAGACATCTATGAAATTTTTGAGGATACGGATACAGAAATCACGATTCCGGTGCCGCACTGCCTATATGTAGAATTTGCAATTACGGATATTGCTCCTGGCGATTATCTGCAAGATCCCAACAAGACTGCGTTTCAGGGAGATCCCATGCTGCTGGAGGCAGAGACAGGAATGATCTACAATCCCAGCGGGGATTATGTGGCTCCGCCATATATCAAAAGTCTTACGCCGGGAGCGTCCGGCCGGATCTATACCGGACAACAGTACCATGTTACGGCAGTCTATGACGATGAGCTGCAGCTAGCCCAGGGGGCAGAGAAAGCCGGATATGAGCTGATACTAAGTGATCCCCATGCAACGGCCAGGGAATACAGTGTGATTGAGAATTTTCACTGGGATGGAAAGAGCACGATAGAATTTGATTTTATGCCCAGCAAGATGTGGGCGGATGATTCGATAGAGTATTTGTTCCAGATTACGGGACTGGTGGGCAAAAGGAGTTTAAAGACTCCAAATCCGATCTCCTATTTTGCATCCGGCTATTGCGCCTCCTGCGCATACCGTTCCAGCGGATATTACTGGAATCTTTTTGGCAAGCCTGCATTGCTGGAGAATACAGATCTGTCTGTGAAGGACTGGGAGACGAAGGAGGGAGATGCGGTATCTCCTGATATGGTGAACCGGCTGGCGCTGGTGGTGACCTCTCCTACCAATAAGCAGACAGATGATATGAACGATTTAATATCTGATTCCCTTTCCGGGGAACAGCAGCTTTTAAAAAGCGAGACCTATAACATTAATCTTACGGTGTGCAAGAAGCAGGTGGTAAAGACAGGACAGTCGGTGCGGGTGTCTCTGGGATTCCCTGCAGGGTATGGGCCCAATGATGCCGGCGTTACCTTTAAGGCATACCATTTTACCAAAAATGACGCCGGGGAGATTATTGATGTTCAGGAGATCCCCTGCATTATTACCCAGTACGGCCTGCTGATCCTTTGCGATTCCTTCAGCCCCTTTGCCCTTGCCGTGGTAGAGGGGGACGCTGCCCCACAGGATAATGGGAGGACAGTAATTCTGTCCAAGACAACAGGAGGAACTATAGAAGGCGGCAGCAGTGTTATCACCATGTATCCGGGGGATAGCAGCGTCTTTACGGTTCAGGCGGATGAAGGATATGAGCTGGATGAACTTGTGGTAGCGGGGAAGATCGCACAGATCACAGATTCCAATTCTATGACAGTGACTTTGGACTATGAGTCCCTTTCTGACGGGATCAATATAGTCGATGCCGTTTTTGCGGCAAAGGCGGTCCATGAGAGAGACCAGGAAAGGGGAGAGACTCTGGTACAGCCTGCCGCTCTTCCCGCAGAGATTACCTTAGAGTCAGAAAATATCACGGTCAAGGAACAGGAGTCCTTTTCCATTACCCCTGTAATTAAGGAGCAGAATGGGATTCATACTTATCAGTGGTATAAGGACGGCAATCTGCTGGCAGGGCAGAGAGGGCCTTCCCTTACTGTGGCAAAGGCTGCCAAGAAGGACGCCGGGGATTACACATTGACGGTGACTACAACGGCAGGTACGGTGAGTACAAAGGCCGCCAGCAAGCTCTGTAAGGTTACGATAGTAGACGGCAATTCAGGAGATACGGGTTCTCAGGCAACGGATACTCCTCCGGGAGATAGTAACCCCCAGGCCACCGATACTCCTCCGGGGGATACATCCCTCCAGACCAGCGCTGCGCCGGGAGAAGAGTCTCATCAGATAGCAGCGGTCACCGGATTAAAAGCGGTGTCACATACGGCTGGCAGGGTGAAGCTTACCTGGAAGAGGAATCTAAATGCAGACGGTTATTATGTACTGCGGAACGATGGGAAGAAGGGCAGGTTTGCCCGGATTGCCAATGTTAAAAAGCCGGCGTATACGGATAAGGCCTGTCTGGCAGGGTCGGCATACCGGTATAAGGTGAGGGCCTATAAGACGGCGGGTGAGACTACCATTCTGGGGAAGAAGTCTAAAGAGGCGAAAATCCTTGTGAAGCCCCAGACACCTAAGAAGGTATCTGGGAAACAGACTGGAAGCGCAACGGCGGAACTGTCCTTTAAGAAGGTATCCGGGGCGGTCCTGTACCGGATCTATTGCTATAACGCCGAGGAGGAAGCTTATCTGCCGGCATATAAGATAAAAGGAAAGAAGCTGTATTGGTATCAGGAGGAGTCGGAGAAATGGGTATATCACAATAAAATTGACAGAGATAATGGGAAGGATCTGGTAATCTGCAGGCTCGCCGGCCTGGCCAGAGGAACAACCCAGAAATTTTATATCAGGGCAACGGTATCGAAAACGGGATATAAAACAGTACACAGCAAGAACAGTAAGGTGGTACGGATTCGGATGAGATAACGGACCGCTGCTTATGGGGAGGTGACGCGATGGAAGAGAAGAGGGAGACAGGGCCGGAAGCAGCCCAGTTGCCCAAAGGCAGCCGCCGGCAATATGATCAGCAGGTTATCCGGCGTCAGGAAAGAAAGCGGCGGATCGCTGCGCTGCTTATGGCGCTGCTGGCTCTTCCCGGTGTGTTTGTGATCTTTGTAAGGCTATTGGGGGGACGGCATTATCTGTTGGTCAGCTTCCTGGTACTTCTTCTGATCCTGGGAATGTTCCTCATAGATTTTGAATACAAGCGCCCTAAGGCCAGGGACATCGTAATATTGGCAGTTATGACGGCAATCTGCGTGGCCGCAAATGAGATCTGCAGCCACACGGTTCCTCTTCATGCCGGGACGGCAATGGTAGTGATCACTGGGGCGGCGCTGGGCCCGGAAGCTGGGTTCCTGGTAGGGGCTCTTGCCCGCCTGCTCTGCAATTTCTTTGCCGGGCAGGGAACCTGGACTCCCTGGGAAATGGTCGCCTGGGGACTCCTGGGATTGACGGCCGGCCTGGCTTTTAACCGTTTGGAGGTTCACAGCCGCTTTGGCCGGGAGGGAGAGAACCAGGAGAAAAAAAGGAAAAGACAGGCTTTTCTGGCGGCCGTTCCACCGCTGGGCTGTGTGCTGATTGCCTGGCTGGCCGCCTATATGGCGTATCTGTTCCGGGGGGAAGCGGGGGAGAATTTCTTTGGCTGGAGGTTATATCTCTATGGGATCGCCGGCTTGCTGCTGGGCTGTGCGCTGCAGCGGAGAAAGCTGCCGGCAGATTCCCTGGTGATGGCGGCCTTTACCTTTATCATGGTCTTTTTATTGTATGGGGGCCTTATGAACCTGGCAGGGATGTTTATGCAGGCCCAGGCCGCCCCGGATACTTCCTCCGTCAGCTGGGAGGCCCTTTGCGCCCTTTATCTGACAGGAGTGCCTTACGATCTGATGCATGCGGGGACAGCGGCTTTTTGTGTCCTGCTCTTTGGAGATACTATATTAGAAAAACTGCGTAGGATTCAGATTAAATATGGAATATTCCACTGATCAGCAAGGGGATTTTTGGTAGACTTTTCCGCTGGATTATTATATACTTGTATCACAGGAGGAACAGTGTTTTGGATAAGGATAAGCGGAAAGTGATACGGAGCTTTGTTATGATATCCCAGATCGGCATTGTTATGATGGTTCCTGTCTTTCTGTGTGCCGGTTTAGGCTGGTGGCTGGACAGACGGTTCCACAGGGAATGTTGGTTTCTCCTTCTGCTTCTGGTAGGGATCGGGGCGGCATTCCGTAATTTTTATATCATAACAAAGTCTTTTTATGCGGCAGATATGAAAAAGGAGCATGAGCAGTTAGAATATATTCAGAGCCTGAAGAACTACAGGCAGGAGCATCCCGGGGAGGAGCCTCCGGATCTGCCGGAGGAACGGTATAAACGCTATCCGGATCCGGGACGGGATCGAAAGAAGGGCTCGTGACATGAGACAGGCAAAGCAGGTAATGAAAGAAATCCTTATAGGATTGTGTATCTGGCTGATACTGGCGCTGGTTATTTTGCTGGTCATTGCAGATAATAAGCTGGCAGCCGCAGCCGGGGTGGCTGTGGGAGGAGGAGCTGCAGCAGGGCTGCTGTTCCATATGTACCGAAATCTGGATATTGCCCTGGACCTGGATGAACGCCACGCCCAGAGCCACGCCAGAGCAGCTACGCTGCAGCGGTATATTATCATGGCGGCCGTATTGACGCTGTCTATGCTGGCCTATGAATATATCCATCCGGTAGGGACGGTCCTGGGGCTGTTTGGAATGAAAATAGGAGCTTTCGGGCAGCCATTGGTGCATAAATGTTGGGAGAGAAGCAGACAGCAGGGGAAGAAGACTTAACGAGGAATGTTCTGGTGTGGAGCCATTACAGATAAATAAATAGAAAAGGAGGATGACAGTGTGGGAAATGGGATCTTAGGCATTTCACAGGCGATGGGCAGTATGGGAAGGATACATGCCGCTGAGGATTCCCAGGTGGATTTCTTTATCCATGGATATACGAAATTCAAATTTCTGGGCGAGACAGTGTATCTGACCACAACGCATATTTCTATGATCATTGTGATCGCAGTATTGCTCATTTTTGCCATCTGTGCCAATCGCGCCGTCAAAAAGGCAGATCCAAACAAGGTTCCGGGCCCCTTCCTGAATGTGGTAGAACTAATTGTAGAATCACTGGATGGAATGGTGGCAAGCTCTATGGGAGCCAAAAATGCAGTAAGATTCAGAAATTATGTCAGCGCATTGTTCCTGTTCATTCTGGCATGTAATCTGTCCGGCCTATTGGGACTGAGGCCGCCGACTGCAGATTTTGGCGTAACATTTCCATTGGCGATCATCACCTGGGTACTGATCCAGTTCAATGGCTTTAAGTATCAGAAGTTTGGGAAAATCAAAGCATTGTTTGAGCCAATCTTTTTATTTTTCCCGATGAATCTGATCAGTGAGTTCTCAACGCCGGTATCCATGTCGCTCCGTTTGTTCGGTAATATTTTATCGGGAACGGTTATGATGGGGCTGATCTATGGATTGCTGCCGAGGGTGCTTACTTTGATCTGGCCGGCGGCGCTTCATGCATATCTGGATGTATTCTCTGGGTGTATCCAGACCTATGTATTCTGCATGCTGACGATGTGTTTTGTCTCTGATGCGATTGGTGAAGAGGGTGCATAAATATAGCGATGCATAGAGTCTTCGTAGAGAGGATCAGAAAAAGAAAAATATTATTAAGGAGGATATTACAATGAATATAACGAATGAAGGTTTAGTATTAATGGGCTCTGCAATTGGTGCAGGATTGGCGGTTATCGCAGGTATTGGTCCTGGTGTCGGCCAGGGTATTGCTGCCGGTTATGGCGCATCTGCGGTAGGAAGAAATCCGGGCGCTAAAGGAGATATCATGTCTACAATGCTTTTGGGACAGGCGGTTGCCGAGACTACAGGTCTGTATGGCCTGGTTGTTGCCCTGATCCTGTTATTCGCTAACCCACTTTACAGTAAGCTGTAATTCAGATCCGGCCCGGGACCGCTGTCCTGTATGCAGGTCAGTGATGTGGCTTAAGTCTGAAATAGAAAGGAGGCTAAAACGTGAGTGGTGTTATGAAGGTAGCTTTGGCGCAGAGCGGATTGGGAGATTATATTTTTGGTCTGGATCCCCAGCTTATAGTAGACGCTCTGATCACTCTGGTAGCGATGATCGCGCTTTTTCTGCTGTTGTCTTATCTGCTCTTTGATCCGGTGCGGAATATGCTGGAGAAGAGGAAGACAACGATTCAGGAGCAGATGGAGACCGCTGCCCGGGAGAAGGAAGCCGGCATGGCATTTAAAGAGGAATATGATGCAAAGCTGAAGGCGGTAGACAAGGAAGCGGAGGAAATCCTCAGTGAGACCAGACGGAAAGCGCTGAAGAAAGAAGCGGATATTATAAACGAGGCAAAGGAAGAGGCTGCCAGGATCCGGGAGAGAGCCAGCAGGGAGGTTGAGCTGGAGAAGAACCGGGTGAAGGATGAGGTAAAGCAGGAGATTATTTCTGTGGCATCTGCAATGGCAGGAAAGATTGTTGCATCTTCTTTGGATGAGAACAAACAGTCGCAGTTGATTGCAGACACTTTAGAAGAGATGGGTGATGAGACATGGCTAAGTTAGTATCGAAAACCTACGGTGAGGCCTTGTTTGAGCTGGCCGAGGAGAAGAACGCACTGGATTCCCTGCTCGAAGAAGTGGAAGCAGTTCTGCAGGTGCTTGACGCCAATGAGGGATTTATCAAGCTGATGAGCCATCCCAAGATCCGTGTGGAAGAAAAATCCGCCATGCTGGAGGAAGCATTTCGGGGAAAGATATCAGATGATCTGACCGGGTTTCTTCTGGCAGTGGAGAGTAAAGGTCGGTTTGGCGCGATCCAGGATATCCTGTCTTATTTTGTGGGCAGGGTCCGGGAATATAAAAAGATTGGCGTGGCACAGGTGACGTCTGCAGTCCCTCTGACGGATCAGCAAAAGCAGGCGGTGGAGGACAGACTTTTGGAAACGACCTCCTATGTGTCCTTTTGCATGGAATATAAGACAGATTCGGCGCTGATCGGCGGCATTGTGATCAAGATCGGCGACAGAGTGGTAGACAGCAGTATAAAAACAAAGCTGGCAGGCATGGCAAAGGAACTGTCAGGAATCCAGCTTTCTAACGAATAAAATGAATAGAAAGAAGGTGCAAGCGTATCATGAATTTGAAACCGGAAGAAATCAGTTCCGTTATAAAAGAACAGATTAAAAGATATAGTACCAAATTTGAAGTGGCTGATACCGGTACTGTGATCCAGGTAGCGGATGGCATTGCCCGGATCCATGGGCTGGAGAAGGCGATGCAGGGTGAACTTCTGGAATTTCCCAATGAGGTTTACGGAATGGTACTGAACCTGGAGGAGGATAATGTAGGCGCCGTTCTCCTGGGGGATAACGGCAATATTAATGAAGGCGATATTGTAAAGACTACCGGACGGGTGGTAGAGGTGCCGGTAGGAGATGCTATGCTGGGGCGCGTAGTTAATGCGTTGGGGCAGCCCATCGATGGCAAGGGCCCCATTGACACAGATAAGCATCGCCAGATTGAACGTGTGGCATCTGGTGTTATTTCCAGAAAATCTGTGGACACTCCGCTGCAGACAGGAATCAAGGCAATTGATTCTATGATCCCCATCGGAAGAGGACAGCGTGAGCTGATCATTGGCGACCGTCAGACCGGCAAGACAGCTATTGCCATTGACACGATCATCAATCAGAAGGGGCAGGGGGTCTATTGTATTTATGTGGCGATTGGTCAGAAGGCGTCTACGGTGGCTTCTATCGTAAAGAAGCTGGAAGAATATGGCGCTATGGATTATACCACGGTGGTAGCTTCTACTGCCAGCGAATTGGCGCCTTTACAATATATTGCGCCGTATTCCGGCTGCGCTATCGGTGAGGAATGGATGGAAGCGGGAAAGGATGTGCTGGTAATATATGATGATCTGACCAAGCATGCCGCCGCATACCGTACCCTGGCATTGCTGCTGAGGCGGCCGCCAGGACGCGAGGCCTATCCCGGTGATGTATTTTATCTCCATTCCAGGCTTCTGGAAAGAGCGGCCCGCCTGTCAGATAAGCTGGGCGGCGGTTCCCTGACGGCATTGCCGATCATTGAGACACAGGCGGGCGATGTATCTGCCTATATTCCTACTAACGTAATTTCCATTACGGACGGCCAGATCTATCTGGAGACAGAAATGTTTAATTCCGGATTCCGTCCCGCCGTGAATGCAGGCCTGTCTGTATCCCGTGTAGGTGGGGCTGCCCAGATTAAGGCGATGAAGAAAATTTCCGGGCCAATCCGTATCGAGCTGGCACAGTACCGCGAGCTGGCGGCGTTCTCCCAGTTCAGTTCGGACCTGGATCCGGAGACCAAGGCGCAGCTGGCGCAGGGAGAGCGTATCCGTGAAGTTCTCAAGCAGGATCAATACAAGCCTATGCCGGTGGAGAATGAGGTAATCATTATTTATGCGGCAACCAAGAAATATTTGATTGATATTGAAGTAGAAGATATTCTGGATTTTGAGAAAGGACTCTTTGAATTTTTGGATACCCGCTATCCGGAGGTACCGGAAGCAATCCGGACAGAGGGTGTTATCAGTGATGCGACAGAGGAGAAGCTGATCCAGGCTATCCAGGAATATAAGACAGAGTTTATGAAAGAGCGGGGATAAGATATGGCCTCAATGAGAGATATTAAACGGCGAAAGGAAAGCGTTCAGAGTACAGGACAGATCACCAAGGCAATGAAGCTGGTGTCTTCTGTAAAGCTGCAGAAGGCAAAGCAGGCCGCCGAGGAGTGCAAACCATACTTTGAAACAATGTATGAGACAGTAGCCGGTATGATTGCAAAATCAGGCCAGATGTCCCATCCGTTTCTCCAGAAAAGCCAGTCTGACAATAAGGCTGTGATCATGGTGACCTCTAACAGAGGCCTGGCTGGCGGTTACAATTCTAATGTGGTAAAGCTGGTCACGAAGGATGAACGCTTCACGCAGGACAATACCAGGATTTATGCGGTGGGTACCAAAGGGCGTGAGGCTATGGAGCATCAGGGCTATGAAGTGGCTAAGGATTATTCGGAGGCTATGAATGATCCAATGTATTATGACGCCATCAGTATTGGGAAAGAGGTGCTCAGCCAGTACACCCGGGGAGAGATTGGGGAAATCTATCTGGCATATACGATTTTTAAGAATACGGTGGTCCAGATCCCGAACATGATCAAACTGCTTCCCATTGATGCGGAGGATATTATATCTGAGCAGGAGGAGGAGGCAACGGATCCTTTGGACAGGATCACATTAATGAACTATGAGCCGGAGCCGGAAGAGGCTTTGGATGCGATCATTCCAAAGTATATCAATAGCTTGATATTCGGCGGACTGACGGAGTCCTACGCCAGTGAAAACGGCGCCCGTATGCAGGCGATGGATTCGGCTACCAGCAATGCAGAGGAAATGATCAGCGACCTGTCCCTGCGGTACAACCGTGCCCGTCAGGCTTCGATCACGCAGGAGCTGACAGAGATTATTGCAGGAGCCTCTGCGATTCAATAACAGGTCTATTATTTAATATATTGCAAAGGAGTGAGAGAAGTAAGATGGCAGAGTTAAATACAGGAAAACTCACGCAGATCATCGGTGCCGTGCTTGATATCAAGTTCCCGGAGGGAGCGCTTCCGGAGATCAACGATGCGATCAACGTACCACTGCAGGATGGCGGTAAGCTGGTGGTAGAGGTGGCGCAGCATCTGGGTGATGATGAAGTGCGTTGTATCGCCATGGGGCCTACAGATGGGCTGGTCCGGGGAATGGAAGCCCAGGCTACAGGCGGCCCTATCAGCGTACCTGTGGGAGAGGCGACTTTGGGACGTATGTTTAACGTGCTGGGTGAGCCTATTGATGAAAAGCCGGCGCCGGAGGGTGTCCAGTACGACCCGATCCATAGAAAGGCGCCTGCTTTCGAGGAGCAGTCTACGGATACAGAGATCCTGGAGACAGGGATTAAGGTGGTGGATCTGCTTTGTCCCTATCAGAAGGGCGGTAAGATCGGTCTGTTCGGAGGAGCTGGCGTGGGTAAGACGGTGCTGATCCAGGAGCTGATCACCAATATTGCCCAGGAGCATGGTGGATATTCTGTGTTTACCGGTGTAGGAGAGCGTACCCGCGAGGGTAACGATCTGTATTATGAAATGATCGAATCCGGGGTTATCGATAAGACAACCATGGTATTTGGACAGATGAATGAGCCCCCTGGAGCGCGTATGAGAGTGGGGCTGACCGGACTGACAATGGCAGAGAATTTCCGTGATCGTTCAGGTAAGGATGTGCTTTTGTTTATCGACAATATTTTCCGTTTTACGCAGGCTGGCTCTGAGGTGTCTGCATTGCTGGGACGTATGCCCAGTGCGGTAGGATATCAGCCTACCCTGCAGACGGAAATGGGCGCTTTGCAGGAACGCATTACATCGACCAAGAAGGGTTCTATTACTTCTGTACAGGCGGTTTATGTTCCTGCGGATGACTTGACGGATCCGGCTCCCGCTAATACATTTGCCCATTTGGATGCAACTACGGTATTGGCCCGTTCCATCGCAGAGCTGGGTATCTATCCGGCTGTGGATCCTCTGGAGTCTACTTCCCGTATTCTGGATCCTCATGTTGTGGGTGAGGAGCATTATAAGGTAGCCCGGGGCGTGCAGGAGATCCTCCAGAAATATAAGGAGCTGCAGGATATTATTGCGATCCTGGGTATGGATGAGCTTTCGGAGGAAGATAAGATTGTTGTAAATAGGGCCAGAAAGGTGCAGCGTTTCCTGTCCCAGCCGTTCCACGTAGCGGAGCAGTTTACCGGACTTCCAGGACAGTATGTGCCGTTATCTGAGACTATCCGCGGCTTCCGCGAGATCATTGATGGAAAGCATGACAATATTCCGGAGAGCTATTTCCTGAATGCCGGAAGCATTGATGACGTGGTGGCAAAGGTAGAAAAGAAATAATAGAGAGAGCGGCAATGTAGCCTGCGGATGACCGGAAAGGAGGATCAGATGGCAGATAAGACATTTAACCTGCGGATCATCTCTCCCACCAGAATCTTTTTTGAGGGCGATGTAGATATGATAGAAATGAGGACAACAGAGGGGGAGATCGGCGTATTGGCCGGGCATATTCCTCTGACTGCCATCCTGGAGCCGGGCCTTATGCGTATCAAACAGGCAGCCGGCGACAGGGAGGCGGCTCTTCATGACGGTTTTGTGCAGATCCAGAAGGACAGCGTAACCATTCTCGCTGAATCTTGTGAATGGCCGGAAGAGATTGATATCAATCGGGCCAGAGAAGCAAAGGAACGTGCAGAACGCCGTTTAAAGAGCGGAGCCAAGGAAATAGATTCATTTCGGGCAGAGCTTGCGCTGAAAAAGGCGTTGATTCGGCTTGATGTGGCAGGAAGGCATTAAACCTATGGATGAATGGGAGTACAAAGACACAAAAGAGAAAAGAACCAGAGACAGAAGATGTTTCTGGTTTTTTCATTAGGATAAATTTCGCAGTGGGGATCCGGAAGGGAAGGATCCATTATGGATGGAGAAAATACCAGGAGAAGATACCATGTATGATAATAAGCTGGAATTAAATTTTAAACATATTGGCCTGGAGGAAAAAGTCTGGGGAAAGTTTATGAAAAAGCTGCATCGGGAATACCGTAAGGTGGATTCACCGGAGCCGGGGATCGTAGAATTCTATTATAAGAATGAAAAAATGGATGCGTTCCAGATCCGGGTATTTGTGTCCAATGTTCTATCCGATTTTTTGGACAAGAATAAGACCCAATATTTTAAGCCTGCGGCCGTTTCCGCAGAATATGGACATAAGATCCTGCCGATTGATACAGACCCGGAATCTGCCACCTACCTTTTTTACAGTACTAAGCTATGCATCATACAGACTCAGGGACGGCTGAAAGAGTGGCTGTTAGGAAACTTCATCAATATTTTGTTATTTTATAATCCTGGCAATAGCAATAACTTTTTCCTGGATGAGCGGATGGAGTACATTTTTCTTTTTGACAGAAAAAGCATGGAGGATATGAGGGCTGTGGAGGATATTATCCAATACACCCGCCGGCAGTTGGAACAGAATCTTTATGTAAATATTCATCTGGATGAATTCTATCTGTGTGCAAAGGATAATTATGATACAAGGCATTATGTACATGAGAATCTAATATATGGCTATGATGACCGGGAGGCTGTGTTTTATGCATATGGTTTTGGGCATCAGCAGCGGATGGAGACTTATACGATCTCTTATGAAGAGTATGTGATGGCTTATGAGAAGGGAAGGCTTTTCTACTTTTGCGGCGCGCCTTATCTGGACGGCGACTATCCTTATCCGGTGGAGATGCGTTCCCTGAAACCTGATGTGAGCCGTGAATTTACCCGGGAATTATTTCTGAAGCGCCTGCGGGAATATACGGATCCCAAGGAAGATGAAACTGTCGAGGGTGATCTGCATATATATGGAATGAACGTATATCGTTACATTATTCGCTGTTTGAAGGAGGGAGGAGACCATCCGGTTGATTTCCGTACCTTTCAACTGCTGCAGGAACATAAGCGGTGTATCCTGCGCCGGGTCAGATATCTGGCGGATAAGTATGGGCTTCAGGAAGAGCTGCAGTCCTTTTGTAAAGAATATTCCGGGATTGCAGCGGCCTATCAGGGGTTTAAGCTGATTTATCTGAAACAGCTGCTGGCAGAGGGAGTGACTGGCCAGCTGGGGCAGAGGGTGCATGACAGAGAGCTGGAGGAAAAGCTGGCAGAACGAATGGAGGCGCTGGTAGAGCAGGAAAGTAAATTACTGCGCACATTGGAAGGGATTTTGTGCAAATTTTGACTAAAATAGAACCAATTTTGACCAAACTATAGAAGTAGAAAGTAAAAGTGTATATAATAGTTGTTTGGAAAGAATCTCTTCCCAGTACATGAGCACTTACGCAAATGATTAAAAAGAAAGGAGACCAGCTATGAAAAACATTAATAAAAAAGGTTGCGCAGTCATTACTACTATTGCAATCCTGTGTGCCGGGATCAGCGGAGGAGCGGGCGTATCTGCAGCTAAGGCCTCTCCCATACTCAATAAGAAAAGTATTACAATTTCTGTAAAGAAAAACTATCAGCTAAAGGTAAAAAAAGCCAGCCTAAAGAAGATGAAAAAAAAGCTTGTGTGGAAGAGCAGCAATAAAAAGGTAGCAGTGGTGAATAAAAAGGGGAAAGTGACTGGGAAGAAAGCAGGGACTGCTAAAATAACAGTTAAGGGAACCTTAAAATCGGGAAAAAAGATTTCTGCGATCTGCAATGTGACTGTAAAAGATGAAAACGTAACGGCAACGAAAACACCGGAAATAACAGGGTCACCGGCAGCAACGGCAACCATTATTCCTACGGCAGCGCCAAGCATAGTGCCGTCTTCATCCTTGCCGCCGCAATCATCGGCCGCTCCTTCTATTCAACCGACACCGGCAGCCTCTTCTTCTGTGATACAGAGCAAGGCGATCAAAGGGAAGCTTGTTAAATATCAGATGCCCCAACAAGATGCCCAGGGGAATGATCTGATGAAAAAGTTTGAACTACGACAGGCAATCCAAGAAGCGCCGGTTATTACAACATATAGCCAGTTATTGGATGTTGTTGACCGTCTTAAGGCAAAAGAAGATTCAGATGATAATCTGACCGGTTTTATTCAGACACTGGAGAGTTATGGAGAGGATTTTTTTGTGGATAATAACCTTTGCTTTGGCTGTGTAGAGACGCCATATGAGTATGAAATTGCTGTAAAGGATATCCAGATGGAGAAGCTTTCTGACGGAGCTTCTAATATAAAGATCGAATTAGAGGCAAACAAGGATGATACGCCGGATATAGCGGATCTCTGTGTTATGAAATATCATATCTGTCTGGTGGAGGTAACAAAGGAGGATGCAAACGAAGCTGTATCCAGCGAGTTTTTGCTTCAGAGAAAGGATAGTGCAGCAGAAGGGGACTGGGTGGATTATCCGGAAGATGAAAACCAGATATAAATGTAATTGATGAATGCGAATTGGATTCGTTAATGCTGTTTAAATTTGCGTTGTATTAATTTGAAATATAAAAACCAGGAATCATTTGGTTTCTGGTTTTTATATTTGGGGGAAAAGGCGAAAAATGTAATATTTTGTCACATTTTATTGGTAAATAAGATTATCATATATGGGAAACTGTTGCAGAAGGGGAGAACGGAATGTACCATATAGTAATTTGTGATGATAATAAACTGGATCAGCAGATCATATGGAAGCTTCTATTGAAGAATGGGTTGGATGCAGATAATACGACATGTAGCTTTTTTTCTTCAGGAGAAGCTTTTTTAAGGAATATGCCTAAGGAAATTGATGCTGTATTTATGGACATCCAAATGAAAGGGCGGGATGGGTATGAGACGGTATTGGAATTCAGAAAGCGAAACCTGTCTGCCGTATTGGTATTTTGTTCTGGAGCAGTAGAATTACAGAATCACTTTTTAAAAGTAAATCCTTTTCGATTCCTGCAGAAGGGCATGGAATTACATCAGCTTGATACGGAAATGCAGGAGATCATAGAGAAGATTAAAAGCAATAAGAAAGTGTTAAAGATTCCGGTATTTTCAGACAAAGAGTGTATTTATCTCCGACCGGAAGAAGTCCGCTATGCCATGAAAAGACGATACGGGAGCAGCTTGATATTACAGCCGGACAGCGCTTACTATAACCCTGACAAAACATATAGAATGAAAGAGAAACTGGCAGAATTACAGGTTATTCTGAAAAGCAGCCATTTTGTCCAGACTCACAGTAGTTTTCTGGTCAATCTTCAGGCCATTATCCGGGTAGAGGAAAATTTAGTATGGTTTGATGAAAAGATGAATGTACCGATCTCCAGGAGCTATAAGAAAGCTTTTGAAAAAGAAATGATGGAATATTGTAAATGGAATGCAGAGTGAGATACTGGATGTAAAATATAAGAGGAGAAAATATAAAAATAAAAGATCGGAATCGGAAGGGAGGATGATTTTGTGAGGGAGATAGTCAGCATAGTGCGGTTTGGTTGCTATGCTGCAGAATTATACATTGTGTATGATTTCTTTCGTTCCCTTTATCCCACCCGTAATATTTTTCAAGAATCCTGGCGGCGATACGGCACTTTAGCGGTTTTGGCGGCGTTACTTTTTTTGTCGGAGGAATCGGATATTATTATAGCCAGCCCGATTGTCTTGCTTGCGGCCAATCTAATCGTGGCATGGGGAATCTTTGAAGGCGATATTACACAGAAATGCCTGTATTGGGCGTTGTTGCGGATTATTATTGGAACACCGGAGTATATATATACAGAGATGCTGCATATTGAAAATAAGGTATTTTATGGAAGAGCATTAATGAATGATGTGTCACAGCTTTTTGGAGTTATTGGAGCACATTTAGTATCCTTTGTTATATATGTTTCCGTAAAAAGATATCTGCTATTAAAGAAAGAAAAGGTGCCATATGAGGTATTAATAGGCTATCTGCTGACTGCGTTAGCGTTATTGGGGATTTTGTACGGCATTCTGTATCGCGAGATGAATTATCGCGATGAATTGCGCGGAAAAGGAATGCTTCTGCTATTCTCTGTCATAGGGGCTGGCGGCCTTATTTTTCTCTTTCATATCTGTGAAGAATATGCTACGGCGTTGGCGAAAAATAAGGAAATGACAACTCAGATCAAACAGCTTCAGCAGATGCAGATCCAATATCTGAATATGGAAGCTGTGGAAGAGGGAAATCGTGAGATCCGCCACAATATCAATCATTTTTTGCTCTTGCTGGGAGAGTATGCCCGTAATTCGGAAAATGAAAAGATATTGGACGCACTGAAAGAAATAGAGATTGAGGTGGCAAATAAGGACGGCGGCCAGTATTGCTCCCATCGGATGATGAATTGTATCCTTCTGGCCTGGCAGGAAAAAGCAAAGGCGCGTGGAATTACGTTAGAGGTGAAAGCAGAACCGATTTTTCCCCTGAATCAAATTGGAGATATAGATCTTTTCAGCATTATGGGAAATATTCTGGATAATGCCCTGGAGGCGGCGCAATACTCGGAGGAAAAGCGGGTGCAGGTTTGCCTCAGCACACGGAATAGAGGGTATTTTTCCGTTATTCAGGTCATTAATACATATGGAAGGAAGATCCGGATGAGGGATGGAGAGTTGCTGACATCTAAGGCGGAGAAGGGTTCTCACGGTATTGGACTGCGGAGTGTGAGAAAGACAGTGGAGAAAAACCATGGGAATATGGACATTCAGTATGATGACCATATGTTTTCTGTGCTGCTGGTATTTCAGAATCGCTGATTGCAATAGTTAAGACTTTTCAATTTGTATAAAAAGTGATGTCTGCTGCAACATTGAAATGTCATTATTGCAACAATATGTTTTATTTTTTCATACCAATTTTGACCAAAATCATGCTAATTTCTACTAAACGATGGAATTAGTAATTAAATAAGAGTACAATGTATACAGTAGCTTTTATAAGCTCAAAACAAATAGCATGGAGGTGTTGAAATGAAACGGATGAAACAATTGCTGATTACATTTGTACTGACTCTGTCAGTTAGTTTATCTGTTCCATTACCAACACCGGCAATCCATTACAACCCAACAATCTCCACCGTGCAAGCCAAAGCAAAATATGTCTATGTAACAAGGACAGGCAGTTGCTACCATACGCACAAATGCGGAAATGGCTACTACTACAAGGTGAAGCGTAAGGTAGCAAAAGCACGGGGGCTGCGTAAATGTAAGAAATGTTATTAAATGCCGTATACAGAAACGTCACTTAATGGTTTTCCGTCTTGAAGCTGTGGTATTGTAACGGCTGAGGAGGGAGCAAATGGGAAATATATTTGATTTTGGGACTACAAAGGATGAAAAGGTTCTTGCTAATTATTTGAAAATTGGGGGAAACAGATTGGAATATAATGAATCATTTATTCCATTGACCAGTATTTCTCAAATTTCATGCATGGAAAAGACAGGAGAGAGCAGCCCGCTGGCAAGCTGGTTACTGGCTCTGGGCGGGGTTTTGTGTATTGGCGTGAAGAACTGGTTTGTGATCATAACGGGCATTGCATTGCTCTTTGTGGCAGGCGTTATCTTATATGAAGCATATAAGATGAGCAGAAAAAGCCTTTATTATCTGGTGATAAGCTTGAACTCTGGAAGGAGTATTTATCTGCCAGTGCGAACCCAGGAAAGATTGCTGCGGATTATGAACGCTATGATGGAAAGTATTAAGGATCAGGATGCGCCCTGCGTTCGGTTTGAGATGGAGGAATAGTATGTAGAGATGTGTTTTTGGAAGAAGACAGCTCCTTTTTGATAGGAATTATGATAATTTCTATCGAAGAGGAGCTTTTCTTTTGAGTAAAATGTGTTATAATGATTTTATGACAAACAATACAAAGAAAGGAAAAGTTTGAGGCGGTTTTTTGAAATTTGCTTTGGACAGGAGATCGCTTCATAACAGATGTTTTTATGCCAGAAGAGTTCAAACGGATAAAAGAAGGTAAGAAAAACTGCGTTCAGTGCGGAAGATATCTAGATGCAGCTTATCCAGAAGATATATGTCCTTTTTGTAAGGAAGCAAATCTTTTTTCTGAGGTAAAGGAATATATTCGGAGCCATGAAGTGAAAGAGAATGACGTGGCAGAGCATTTTGGGATTCCGATCCGTAAGATCAGGGAATGGATCCGAGAGGGCAGAATCCAATATAAAGGATATGATGAAAAGAAATTTTCCCCGCTGCATTGTCATGTGTGCGGCAAACCTATAGAATTTGGCACGATGTGTTCAGACTGCCTGCATACCCAGCAGTTACAGGTCGTACTGCAGCAAAGGGGTTATGACAATAAAGGTGAAATGAGGTTTCGGTATCATCACGAAAAGGAATAAAAGCATGATCAGAGCCGGCAGATACTGTTGGCGGTAGATCAATGACGGGCATTAAAAGGTAATCAGCGCATCCACAGCAGGGGTGCGTTTTTTTTGTGCCTGAAATTATCACCGAAAGGCCGCCATAGCATATATATGAAGTAGTACGGAGAAATATTCCGGCAAATCAGAAGCGAAAGGAAGTTTTTTATGAATTGTATGAATGGAAAGTATGGCTGTGGCAATCAGGGATCTAATGGCTGCGATGGCCGTGGCAGCGGTGGCTGCAGGAACAACAGAGGAATGGCAGGAAACCAGCCTCCTTATCAGGAGAGAGGGTATCAGCGCAATGGCAGCCAGGGAAATTTTGCTTATCAAAAGAATCAATTTGGCTGTGATGAGAAGGCCTGCGGACAAACAAATGATCCAATCAGCGGAATGCAGCTTGCAATGGGATATGTTCCCCTGCAGACATGGAACGATGTTTATTGCGTAGAGGAAGCGCTGAAGCGGGGAACTATTTTTCCGGCTCTGGATCTGCCGTTCCTGGGTTGTGTTCCGAGAAACTGTGCAAATGGGGATAGGAGGTAGCATATGAATCAGAGTCAGCAGCAATTATTACAGTATATCACACAGGTAACCTTTGCACTGGATGATGTGATTCTCTTTCTGGACACTCATCCCTGCAACAGAGAGGCATTGCAGTATTACCAGGAAGTAAGGGAACACCGGAAGAAGGCAATGAAAGAGTATAATAAGCAGTATGGTCCCCTTCAGATCGACCAGGTGGAAAGCTGCGATTATTGGACCTGGTTGGATGATCCCTGGCCTTGGGAATAATATGTTTCAATTTGTGTATGTGAGGTTTGGGTCTGCGCTGCGACTACAAACCAGGAAGCCCGATGGGCTTGGCGCAGAAATGGCAGCGCAGAAATGAGGTTGACTATGTGGAATTATGAAAGAAGGTTACAGTATCCGGTAAATATAACCCGGTGCAATCCAAAGGCAGCACAGATCATTATCAGCCAGTACGGAGGGCCGGATGGAGAAATGGGCGCTTCTATGCGCTATCTGTCCCAGCGGTATTCTATGACGGACCGGCAGGTAATGGGAGTGTTGACGGATATCGGTACAGAAGCCCCTAAAATGCGTCATTTTAGGGGCTAACGCTTTTTTTGACGCTTTTGCAACCGTATAGCTCCACTTGATTGGAAGTAAATGCAGGTACACATCTATATTGTCACGGTCATTCACGACCATCTTATCCAAAATCCGTTTGTAAAACTCATCTTCGTATTCCACGCCGCCGATGATCTCTTTGATCGCATTGCTGATCTCTCTGATAAGCTCCCGTTGTTGCCTTATCATGGATTGCTGTTTATCAATGCTGTCGATGACCGATTGTAGCTCGGCAATTCCACGGTCGTACTTTGCTCTGGCATCTGCAAATTCCTCTTTGGTTATGACATTCGACATATAGAGGTCAATCAGCTTTGCTCGGTTTTCCTCAATAGCTTTGATTTTCGCTTTCAGCTTTTCTACATCCGACCCTGTGGTATCCATAGCGATAATGGATTTGATAATGGAAAGTAGGTTATCCGTGATTTTCTGTCGGTTGAATTTCAAGTCTTTGGTAACGAGATACATGAGATGTGTAGCGTCCTCGTTTCGGATACTTGGTGCTGTGCAACCGACTTGCTTGCCCGCCTTATCTATATGTGGGCTGCCATTTCGGGCGGCTTCCAGACAACGCCACGCCTTATATCGGCTTCCGTCCTTGCGGGTCTTATACCGTGCCACATAGCTTGCGCCGCAGCACCCGCATTTGATTTTTCCAGAGAACGGATAGCGGTTTGAGTGCTTCGCCTTTCCCTCCGGCGATAAAGAGCGTTCGTCTAAAATCCGATTGGCTTCATCGAACAGCTCACGGGAAATGATTGGCTCATGGTGATCTTTAATAATGACGAATTCCTCCTGCCCACGGTTGTACTTTTTCTCATGGGATAGGAAGTCTGGCGTATAAGTCTTTTTCTGTACCAGATCGCCGCAGTATTTTTCGTTGCGGATAATGCGGAGAATGACCGTGTTCTGCCATTCCTTTACCCGCATAGGTTCAATGCCTTCCTCCCGAAGCTCACGGGCGATAACATGAGTGCCTTTTCCCTCGACAACAAACTTATGAAAGATAAGGCGGACGATTTTTGCCCCTTCTTCATTGATATACATTTTACCGCCACGGACATCGTAACCGAGCATATCCCTGCCGAAAACGACGCCTTGTTCCATCTGGCGTTTCTGCCCCCACTTCACACGCTCCGAGGTCTTTCGGCTTTCCTCCTGTGCGATAGAGGACATAATGGCAAGGCGCAGTTCTGCATCGCCGTCCATCGTGTTGATGTTGTCATTCATAAAGATAACACCTACACCATGCTTTTTCAAGTCACGGGTATAGTAAATGCTGTCGAGCGTGTTTCTGGCAAAGCGGGAGATCTCTTTTGTGATAATCAAATCAAAATCCCCGTTTTTAGC
>CANPZE010000023.1 GCA_947589315.1 uncultured Lachnospiraceae bacterium
CAGATGTGGAAGCAGTATTGCAGAATCGGGGATTTTGCAGTAAGATAAGTACGTACATCCGTAGTACGGACAGGGAGAACGGAGGAAAGTAGGAGGAGACATGAGGCTGACCTGGCGTTTTATCAAAAGGGACAAGAAGACAACTGGCAATGTGATATTGGGGATAACAATATCTGTAATGCTGCTTTTCAGTGTGATCCAGATCGGAAGAGGCTTCCTGGGCTGCTATCAGAATGCCCTGATGCAGGGGAAGGTGTACGATATGATGCTGAAGAATCTGACTAGAAAGCAGTGGAAGTCTGCTGTTTCTTACGGTTTGGCCAACGATTTCCAGGGGAGCTTTTTTTATTTTGAGCTGGGCTCCACTTATGTGGACGACAATAAAATCCCCTTTCATGTGTCAGGGTATTCCGGCAATCTGGAAGAGATGGACGGCGTTTCTGTGGTGAGGGGAAGGCTTCCCATACAGCCGGGAGAGCTCTGCATGGAGGAATCTGCCAACCGTATGCTGGTGCATCCTTATGAAATAGAGGATAAGATCACTCTTTCAGTGTATGACGCCGGAGACGGAGAGGGCAGGAACAAGAAGCTGCATACGGTACATGGGAAAATCGTTGGTTTTGTGACGGATTATCCTGCGGAAGGGAATTATATCCTGCTGCCGCAGTTTTGGAGCTGGCGGCTTTTGAATAAATGGGGAAAAGCAAAGGATGTATACAGCTATCTCCAGATCTGGGTGGATTCCTATTGCGATAAGGAGACGAATGAAAAGCTGACCGGCGCCTATTATTACCTTTTAAAGCATTTATGGCCGGATAAGAGCATGGCGGAGGCTGCAAAGAATGTAGAATGGAATCCAAGGCGGCAGGCGGTCTATCAGGACAGGGGGCGGTACTTTTCCCTGGCAGACGCAATGTGGGGCTTGTCGGCCGTCCTGGTCCTGTGTACGATATTGTTTATCTATGGAAAGTTTTACGGTATCTATCTGCGGCGGGCAGAAATTTATGGCATGCTTCGGTGTATTGGAATGGATAGGAACCGGGTGGTCCACCTTCTTCTGAAGGAGGCGTTGCTTCTATGCGTCCCTGGGTTGATTTTGGGATTCCTTCTGGGCAATCTGCTGAACCAGGCTATTGCCCGGCAGGTAGTATATGGCCTGTTAGGCTCCGGTTCAGACCTGGCGTTGGAGCAGAGGGCGCAAGATTATTTCTTAGTGGTTCTGTTGCTGCTTATCGCCGTGGGGACGGGGCTGCTATTGGTATGGCAGTCCATACGGAAAATACCCCCTATCCAGGAAATGTGTCCCGGTGACGTGGAGGCTCCTGGAGAATCCGGAAGCAGAAAGAAAAGCTGTTCCCGGCTGCAATGGATCATGAGCGCAGGCTGCACTGTGATCTGTGCGATGCTCCTCAATATGGCGGGAATGGCATATGGCGGTCAAGATACCGGCCGGCTGGCGGGAATGGCGATCCTGGGCGGTTACGTGCTGCTGCTCCTGCTCTTGGCGGCGGCCGCCGCAATCGGGAATGTTATCCGCTTTAGCTGCCTGTATCAAAGGCGGGAATATGGCGTGATCCGGGTCCTGGGAATGGAGGGAAAGGAGCAGCTCCGTTTCCTGGCATGGAAAAATACCTGCCGGAGCCTCAAAGGCGCTGTGATCGGCGGGGCGCTGGCCACCCTGATTAATATTTATCTGTGGGAAATGATCGGGGGAACCAAGGCATTTCCTATCCTGCCCCAGCTGATCAGTGTGCTTTTTGTAGCGCTGTACTCCTTTGGGATAGGAAGGGTGGCATTGATGCATTGTTTAAAAGGGAATATTGCTGAAATGCTGTATTCAGAATGATACGGAAGGAAGGCAGAGAATAAGAGACCAGGCATTAGAGGGGAATGAGGAACTTGGCAGAGAAGGAAAATAACGAAAAGAGCATGGTGAGTATCCGTCATCTGTATAAATCTTATGGAAACGGCATAAGCACCACCCGGGCCCTGTATAATATCAATTTGGAGGTGGAACGGGGAGAAATCCTGGCCATTGTAGGTGAGAGCGGCTCCGGCAAGACGACTTTGCTCAACCTGATCGGGGGTTTGGATGTGTGTGAAGAGGGAGAGATCTATCTGGACGGAGAACTGCTGGATCTGGGAAATGATAAAGCCATGGCAGAATGCCGCCGCGAGAGTATCGGATATGTGTTTGAAAAGATCCAGCTGATCCCTGGATTGAACGTATTAGAGAATATATTGTTACCTGTTCGGCTTAGAGGGGGAGCGATAGAGAAAAAGCAGCTGACGACATTTTTAAAACGTCTGGAGGTCTTTCAGATGCGGCGGGAACCCCTCCGCCGCCTGTCTGCTGAAGAGAGGCAGAAGGTAGCCGTTGCCAGGGCGCTTGTCAATATTCCTAAGCTGGTTCTGGCAGATGAGCCTACGGGCAATCTGAACTCCCGCAGTGGGGATTATGTGTTGGATCTGCTGATACAGTACTGCCGGGATTATGGGCAGACGTTGATCCTGGCGACCCACAACCGGGCTTATGCCCGGCTGGCAGATCGGTGTGTAGAGATCAAAGACGGGAGGATCTCTGCGCCAGCCAGCTGATTCCCGGCCTCCGGCCTTCCTTTGGCAGGCGTTTGACATGAATTACAGATCAATGATAATATAAGCATAATTATAAGAAAGAGAGAAGGGGGATTGGGAATGGAAACATATCAGAGATATCGCAGAAGGATCAATTACTATGAGACGGATCAGATGGGAATTGTCCATCACTCCAATTACATCCGCTTTTTTGAAGAGGCCAGACTGGACTGGATGGAGCAGAAGGAAATGGACTACCATAGGATAGAAGAGCTGGGCATGATCATCCCAGTTACCTTTGTCCATAGCAATTATCTGATCCCTCTCCACTATAATGATACGGTTGAGATCCAGGTGGCGTTGACGAAATTTGACGGGATCAAAATGGAGTTTTCGTATAAGCTGTATCGTGAGGGATCGGAAGAGCTATGCACCACGGGACAGACGGGACATTGTTTCCTGTATCGTGATATGCGGCCGGTACGGATGAAGAGGGCCTTTCCGGAGCTGTACCGGAGCATGAAGGAGTCGGTTGAGGAAGGATAAGGCAGAGGGGGAGGACCGTAAGAGCATGAAGAAAAAACTGATCACTATCATGGTTACCAGTCTGGTGATGATTGCCCTTCTGGGAACCTTGCTGTGGAGAATGAATAAGATGGCTTCTCAGCTGACGGCAGATGAGAAGGAGATCCTGGCGCAGGAGCTGGATCTGAAGACGGAAGACAAGGAAGTGGACTCTCTGGATAAGGGAGCCGTACTGCCTCTCTATCTCTCGGGTGATCTGAAGAATGTGGTCACAATGGATAAGAAGAGTGTGCAAGAGATCTATAATCCTTCCAAGTCGGCAATTGTAGAGGAAATGCTGACGGACATTAAGAAAAAGGGAGAGTTTACCCAGGAAAATCCTCTCTGGGCTTATAATCCCTATGGGACGAATCCGGATTCCTTATATCTGTATTTCCATTCCCAGGGGAAATGCTACTGCAGGTATACGATCTCCGTGGATAAAAAGGGAGTGCCGGATTTTACCAGGACTCTCAGCAACGGCGCCTCCGGAAATGTGACGGAGGAACATGAGTATCAGCTGGCAGGACTGGTGCCGGGAGAGACGAACTACATCATCCTCCGCCTTTATAATAAAAAGGATGAGCTGGCTGAAACGCTGTCGTATCGGGTAAAGATGCCCAAGAGCAAAAGCGGGGCCGGGACAATGCTGGATCTGAAGGCGGGGAGCAGCAAGGAGCAGCTTTCTAACGGGATGTATACGGTATTTCAAAAAGATGTTCCGGCGGTATTGCTCTATGACAATTCCGGGGTCCTGCGGGCTGAGTTTCCCACCGAGGGATACAGCGGCAGGAATATGGAGATAATCTATGATAATATTGTCTATGCCTGTGGACCTGACAAGATCGCAATGGTGAATTCTCTGGGGCAGGTAATGGACACCCTTCGCCTTACCGGTTACCGGCAGACGGGGGATTTTGCTTATGATGGCGGAGGCAATCTGTATGTCATCGCCCGACAGAACCGGGGGAGCACGGGGAGCAGTAAGGTGCTTAAGCTGGAGGTGAAGTCGGGAGAGTGTGATCTGGCCTTAGATATGGATACCCTTCTTTCCCAGGTGCTGGAGAAGGAAGCGCACAGTAAAAAGGCCAGAAAAAGCTGGGTAGAATTGAATTCCATCCAGGTAACAGCGCCTAATCAGATTTTGGTCAGTTCCAAAAGTCTTTCCTCTGTCTTTCAGATAAGCAATGTCAATACCTTGCTGCCAAAGATTGACTGTATCATAGGCGATAAGAGGTTGTGGAAGGATTATAAGAAGCTGCGGAAAAAGGTACTGGATAAGGCAGTGCCGGAATCGGAGGAAGAAGAAGCTACGCCAGAGCCTACCGATCAGGTGGATTCCGTATTGGAGGATGAGAATCCTCCCGCGCCGGAAGCGTATGTCTCCCAATATGGACAGAACGCATTGTCTTATAAAAAGGTTTCTGGAGGGGAGACCGTGCAGTATCGCCTCTATTTGTTAAATAACAATGTGGGGAAGGGGAGTTCCGGTCACAGCAATAAGTCGTACTATGATCAATTTCTGGTAGATGTGACGGGAAAGACTTGCACCCTGGAAGACCGGATGCCCTTGGAAAAAAATTCCACCGAGGGGAACATCACTGCTACAGGGGATAATTTCCTGTATGCCCGGGGCGGACGGAACTCTTTTCAGGAAATGGACAGCAAGGGACAGACGATCCGCAGGTATCAGATCCAACAATCCCTTTACCGGGTCTATAAAAATGATTGGAAAGGCTTCTGGTATTATTAGAGGACGGACCGCCGGAAGACGGAATAAGATAGAACATAAAAGCCTTCAGGTACATTTTTGTATCTGAAGGCTTTTTGCAGGCAAAAGGGCGGGAAAGCTTAATCAGTATTATTTATAGACTGTAAATTCTGAGATTCCCATGGTTCCTTTTTTCTTTGATAACCGGAGATATCTCCACTTAGAGGAAGTCTTAAAATCATTTTTCCATATATAGCTTTCGCCACAGGAAGAGGGCAGAGAGGATATGGTATAGAGCTTCTTCCATTTCTTTCCTGTATTTGACACAGAGATCGTAATCCCCTGCGTGGCGGAAGGATCCAATGTGGAGGCTGCATAAGAAAATGCTTTCAGGGACTGTTTCTTTTTCAGGTCAATCTCCAACCAGCCTTTTTTGCAATTGTATTCCGTATCATATTTGCCGTCCAGGATATTTTTTGGCACATCAACCCTGGCGGAAGGCATCTTTCCAGAGACGGCTTTCTTCGTGAAAGAGATTTTGGAAAGGGCGCCGGTATTGTGGCTGCTGTTCAGGCTTACACCGGAAATGATATAAGTAGTAATGGAATTTCCCTTCAATGTAGTAGAAAGCACTTTTTTGGTGGTATTCAGTGTGCTTTCCAGGACCGTGCTTACATCGGCCCAATTTTCTCCATCGGCCAGCGTGCCGCTGGTACGGACCGCCTGGACAGTGGCCTGGGGATCCACGGTACCGAATTGGGACAGATCGATGCGGCAGGATTGCTGCTTTGCCTTGGTATTGGGAATCACAACAACGATTTTTTTATTTTTGGCGTCATAGGCTGCTGTTGTATTGCCGCTGGAACCAAGGAGTGTGTAGCCAGGCCGGATGTAACGGGTATACTGTCCCATGGCATAGTATTTCTTAGTCCTGATGATCGTTTTCTGGTTATGGTCTGCGATGAGGACCCCCCAGAAGCCGTTTTTGTCTTTAGCAGATACCTCCTCTGCTGTGATGGAATCGGTATCTGCAGGGTTGGAGGCATCAATATGGGTATCAATAGCATCCCAGATGATCCATGCAGAAGGCATCAGTCCATTAAGCTGGGCGTTCATATAGCCGGCCAGTCCCAGCCCGGCGCTCATTTCTCCTGCCTTGGTCCCTGCCAGGGCTGTCCCGTCCATCTCAGACATCCACAGATTTTTCCCGGCCTTCTGGGCAAGCTTGCGGAGAGCCGGCATGTCATTCGCTACATAAGCGTGGGAATCGATCCTTCCCACAGCGCTTTTGGCAGCAGAAGAAAGCTTGCGGTAAGAATCCGCAGCCTCTGTGACAGAACTGGAATCCGTTGCGGACAGGGTGACGGAAAGCCCCATCGCCTGCAGGCGCTCTGCAATGGAAGTAACTACTTTGGACTGATCTTTTCCCGGAGAAATATGGCATCCCTCCTGTTTAGCACTGTTGGCCGTCCAGTTACTGGACTCTGGTTCGTTCATTCCGGTCATGCTGGTGACATTCAGGCCGTTTACTTCCTTCAGGTGTTTGGTGACATCGGTCAGATAAGTGGCAAAGGCCTGATAGCTGTCCTTTCGCAGATTGGTAGTATTGCCCTGCTTTCCTCCGGAGCTGCAGCCGCTGGCTGTCAGGAAATAGGGAGGGGAATTAGAAAAAGTTTCTGCCTGGAACTCAGCCCCCGCCTCTTTCTGGCAGGCCAGGGCTACATTGAGCTGGTTGGCATCGGCATTCCAGTCATAATTCCAGGCATAGCCGGAAGCAGAGTCATAGGCAGCGTAATTTTGCCCTTCCTGTGCGCTGACTTTGGCTGGAGCGCTCCAGAAGCCGGGCAGCTTAGAATCGGAACGGGTAATATGGTTGTGGGAGGGATCATCCCCTCCGCCGATATTGTAACGTGCGATTGTAAGCCCCAGGCCGCTTTCTGGGTTATAAAGCAGCCTCGCAGCTTCCGTTGTCAGCGTATTGTCATAGCCGCAGCGGTTGGCCCACCAGCAGAGAGAGGTCCCAAAACCCTGAAATTCCCCATAGCCATCGTGATCCGTATCATGGAAGGCCGAATGGGTATCCGGTTCCAGCCTCACAGTGACAGAAGCAGAGGCGGCAGCGGCATCGGCTGGGCCAATGGCTGGAGCCAATGCTCCTGTGACCAGGGATACCGCCGCCAGGGCGGGAAGGACCTTTCTGGAAAATGTTTTGCGCTTTTGCATAACTTACCTCATTTCTGCAGGGAGAATATACTCTCTGGCTTATTGTACAGAAGGTTACAGTAACTATATATTGATAATAACAAATGGATGGACGTTCTAACAAGGAATAGAATTAGCACAAATGGAAGAGTATGAACATTAGGGAAACTGTATAGGATCGGTTCTCGTGTTGATTATTATTTTTTTAAATGATATAATTCTTAATGAATAAAAGGAATACGATATTGAGGTAAAATGTAAGGTAAAATGGCTATGATGAAAAACATATTAAATCAAGTAGGGAGAAGAAACCTCATTTTTTTATTTTTGATCCTTTCCCTGTGTCTGGGAGGATGCGCTCCGCTGCCTGTTGCGCAGCAGGCGGAGAAAACTGTCGGCAGTGAACCCGTCTATTCCGGCAGTCCCTATGAGGAGCTGAACGGCAACCAGCCGGAATTTACAGAAAAAGAGAAGAAGAACAAGACCTCCTTTGAGAAGTATAGCGAACTGGATGCTCTGGGGAGGTGCGGTGTGGCCTATGCCAATATCAGCAGGGAGATTATGCCCACGGAGGAGCGGGGCGCTATTGGCCAGGTGAAGCCCGCCGGCTGGCACACGGTAAAATATGACGTGGTGGATGGAAAATATCTGTATAACCGTTGCCATCTCATCGGTTACCAGTTGGCGGGAGAAAATGCCAATGAACGGAATCTTATTACGGGCACCCGTTATATGAATGTGGAGGGGATGCTGCCCTTTGAAAACGAGGTGGCGGAGTATGCGGAGGACACGGGAAACCATGTGCTTTACCGGGTCACACCAATCTATGAGGGGAAGGATCTGGTAGCGAAAGCGGTACAGATGGAAGGATATTCTGTGGAGGATCAAGGAAAGGGCATTTGCTTCAATGTTCTTGTATACAATGCCCAGCCTGGCGTGGCTATTGACTATGCCACAGGGGACAGCCAGCTTTCCGGGGAGACAGATGCCGGGGCAGAGTCAGGTTCTTCTGTCGGCTCTGGTGGAAAGTCCGGCAGTTCAGTCTCTCGGCCAGGACAGAAATATGTACTTAACACCAATACAGGGAAATTTCATAAGCCTTCCTGTTCCGGCGTGACGGACACAAAGGCACAGAATCGGAAAAATTATATGGGGAGCAGAGAAGAATTACTGGAGCAGGGCTATGAACCATGCGGCAGGTGTAATCCGTAGAGCTTGAAATGGTTTTCTGTTTCGGCTATTTTTTCTATGAGTGGTTTATCCGACATATTTGTTATTTGATTACCTGCTTGTTGCAATTGTACTTGGTATTTATCTAATGCTATCGTATAGGAATACCTGATTGACCGAAATAGAGAAAAGAGGTATACTGGGAATAGCATTTTATTAAGTATATCTGGAAACAGGAGGAAAAAAGAATGAAGTTTTTTATTGACACAGCCAATGTAGAGGACATTAAAAAAGCAAATGATATGGGAGTGATCTGCGGGGTTACCACGAATCCGTCCCTGATCGCCAAGGAAGGAAGAGACTTCAACGAGGTCATTAAGGAGATCGCCAGCATTGTAGACGGACCGATCAGCGGCGAGGTAAAGGCGACTACTGTAGATGCAGAGGGAATGATCGCAGAGGGGCGCGAGATCGCCAAGATCCATCCTAATATGGTTGTAAAGATCCCTATGACGGTAGAAGGCTTGAAGGCAACTAAGGTGTTGGCTTCTGAGGGGATCAAGTGTAATGTGACTCTGATCTTTTCTGCCAATCAGGCGCTTCTGGCAGCCAAGGCAGGCGCCGCTTATGTATCTCCTTTCTTAGGACGTCTGGATGACATTTCTACACCGGGTATTGATCTGATTGAGACCATTACGGCAATCTTTGATAACTATGGCATCGATACAGAGATCATTGCCGCCAGCGTACGGAATCCTATCCATGTTACGGACTGCGCCCTGGCAGGAGCAGACATTGCTACAGTGCCTTATTCCGTGATTGAGCAGATGACAAAGCATCCGTTGACGGATCAGGGAATTGAGAAATTCCAGAAGGATTATAAGGCAGTATTTGGGGAGTAAGCTTACTTCCCCGATTCGGCAAAATGCAGCAAAACGCGCAGAAATGGAGGAAAAGATGGATACATTAGCATTAAAGAAGACTGCGAATGAGGTACGCAAAGGCATCGTGACGGCAGTACACAGCGCCAAATCCGGTCATCCCGGCGGCTCCTTGTCCGCAGCAGATATATTGACTTATCTGTATTTTGAAGAAATGAATGTGGATCCTAAGGATCCCAAAAAGGCAGACCGGGATCGTATGGTGCTTTCCAAGGGGCACATTGCGCCGGGGTTGTATTCTACACTGGCGCAGAGAGGATATTTTCCGGTAGAGGATCTGAAAACACTCCGCCATGTAGGTTCCTATCTTCAGGGACATCCGGATATGAAACATATTCCCGGTGTCGATATGTCCAGTGGTTCTCTGGGGCAGGGAATCTCTGCCGCAGTAGGAATGGCATTAGCGGCAAAGCTGGATCAGGCGTCCTGGCGTACCTATTGCATACTGGGGGATGGAGAGATCCAGGAAGGCCAGGTATGGGAGGCTGCTATGTTTGCCGGAGCAAGAAAGCTGGATAACCTGGTATTGATCGTAGACAATAATGGGCTTCAGATTGACGGCAATATCGAAGATGTCTGCTCGCCTTATCCGATCGCCGATAAATTTAAATCATTCAATTTTAATGTGATCGAGATCAACGCCCATGATTTTGACCAGATTGCAGCGGCATTCCAGAAGGCAAGAGAGACCAAGGGGATGCCCACTGCCATTATTGCTAAGAGCGTAAAGGGAAAGGGCGTATCTTTTATGGAGAATCAGGCAGGCTGGCATGGCGCTGCGCCTAACGATGAGCAGTATGCCCAGGCTATGGCAGATTTGGACAAGATCGGCGAGAGCTTACAGTAAATGAGGGAGGATTAAAATGGCGGACGTTAAGAAAATTGCGACAAGAGAAAGTTATGGAAATGCATTGACGGAGCTGGCTGGAGATTATCCTGACCTGGTAGTGCTGGATGCAGATCTGGCAGCTGCCACCAAAACGGGAATCTTTAAGAAAGCATATCCGGACAGACATATTGACTGCGGCATTGCAGAGTGCAATATGATGGGCATTGCGGCCGGGCTGGCAGCATCAGGGAAGATTCCTTTTGTAAGTTCCTTTGCCATGTTTGCAGCCGGACGCGCTTATGAGCAGGTGAGAAACTCGGTGGGATATCCCCGGCTGAATGTTAAGATTGGAGCGACCCATGCAGGAATCTCCGTGGGAGAGGATGGGGCAACCCACCAGTGCTGTGAAGATCTGGCATTGATGCGCACGATTCCGGGAATGGTGGTCATGAACCCTTCCGATGATGTGGAAGCTAAGGCGGCGGTAAAAGCTGCGCTGGATCACCAGGGACCGGTTTATATCCGTTTTGGAAGGCTGGCAGTTCCTGTCATTAATGACCGGCCGGATTATAAATTTGAGCTGGGCAAAGGCGTTGTGCTTCGGGAAGGTAAGGATGTCACTATAGCAGCTACCGGCCTGGAGGTATGCGAGGCGATGGAAGCGGCAGAGAAGCTGGCGGCAGAAGGAATTGAGGCAAAGGTTATCAATATCCATACGATTAAGCCCCTTGATGAGGAATTGATCGTAGCTGCGGCAAAGGAGACCGGAAAAGTAGTAACTGTTGAGGAACATTCTGTGATCGGCGGGCTGGGAAGCGCCGTATGCGACTGCCTGTCCCAGAAGCTGCCTACTCCGGTCCTGAAGATCGGCGTTAATGATACCTATGGCGAGTCTGGGCCTGCAGTAGAACTGATCAAGAAATATGGGCTGGATGCCCAGGGAATCTATACGAAAGTGAAAGAATTTCTGGCATAAAAGCCAATGGTAAGAATCATTATTATATAAAAGCTTTTGGAGAGGGTTGGACGTGGTCTGACCCTCTCTTATAGGCAGGACAGTAAGGAGGGGCAGGAACGGCATGGAAAAGTATAAGGTTCGCAGTTTGGGACTGCATCCCCGGATCCAGGTGACTGTTCCGGGCTCCAAAAGCATTACTAACCGGGCGTTGCTGATGGCGGCGATGGCGCAGGGAAGCACAGAGCTAAAGGGCGTGCTGTTCAGTGAGGATTCCCGGGTCTTCTTGGCGGCTCTCCAGGATCTGGGCTTTCGGATACAGATCCGGGAGGAGGAGAAGGCTGTTCTGCTCCAGGGGGAGGGAGGACATATCCCGCAGGCGCAGGGCAGGATATATGTGGGCTGCGCCGGGACAGCGGCCCGTTTTCTTACGGCTTTTGTGGCAATGTCGGAGGGGGAGTATGTCCTGGATGCGGCAGAGCAGATGAAGCATCGTCCCATGAAGGAGCTGTTGGACGCTTTGCGCCAGCTGGGCGCAGAGATTACCTGCCTGGAGGGTGAGGATACTTTTCCCATGCGGATCCGTGGAATGGCAGCGGGAAGGGAGCAGGCAGGGCCGGAACAGGGGGCTGGGCTTCAGGACAGGGAGGAAGGAAAAAAGCAAGGGCAGGTCTCTCTGAACATAGATCGGAGCAGCCAGTTTTTAAGCGCCCTCCTTATGGTAGCGCCCATCCGCTTCCACAGACTTACGGTCCGCCTGACAGGAAACAGGAACGCCCGCTCCTATGTGGAGATCACCCGGCAGATGATGGAACAGTTCGGCCATCCGGGGGTGATACAGCTGGAGAAGGACTGTTACCAGGTACAGGAGGGAAGGTATCAGGCGAGATCCTATCAGGTTGAACCGGATCTGTCTGCGGCCTGCTATTTTTATGGGGCGGCCGCCATCACCGGAGGCCGGGCCAAGGTCTGGCATGTCAGGAGGGACAGTCTGCAGGGAGATAAGAAATTTCTGCTGCTATTGGAACAGATGGGATGCAGGCTGGACTGGCAGGAAGATGGACTGGTACTGCAGGGGCCGGAACCAGGCCGCCTGTGCGGGGTCACGGTGGACATGGGCGATTTCTCTGACCAGGCTCTGACCCTTGCGGCCATTGCGCCTTATGCATCTGGGCCTGTTACTGTAGAGGGGATTGGCCATATCCGGGGACAGGAATGTGATCGGATCCATGCAGTGGCAGATGCCATGGAACGTCTGGGAGTTCCCTGCCAGGAGAGAGAGGATGGCTTTTCTATCCTTCCGGCCCAGCCCCGGCCGGCAGCTATCCAGACCTTTGGCGATCATCGTGTTGCCATGGCCTTTGCAGTGACCGGACTGCGGGCGGAAGGGATTGTGATTGAGGATCCGGCCTGCTGTGGAAAGACCTTTGAGGGATACTTTCAGGTCCTGGACCAGGTGATTGACGGCAATAATTAAAGAACATAGCATGTAAAACGGACAAAGAATTATAGCATTGGAGGAAGCAATGAAGACCATAATTGAATTGTTGCAGGAGGAAGTGAGCCAGGCTTTTGCAAAGGCAGGCTATGAGGAACGGTATGGGAAGGTAAGCCTGTCCAATCGGCCGGATCTGTGCCAGTACCAGTGTAATGGGGCGCTGGCGGCGGCAAAGCAATATCATAAGCCTCCCATTCAGATGGCAAATGAGGTGGCAGGGCTGCTCCAGGGGAGTGATACCTTTCAGGAGATCACTGCCCAGCCTCCTGGTTTTATCAATATCACCGTCAGCAATACCTTTTTGGCAGATTATATGAACCAGATGGCGGAGAGCGAGAATTTTGGCTGCGGCAAGACAGAACATCCCAAGACTATTGTGATTGATTTTGGCGGAGCTAATGTAGCGAAGCCTTTACATGTAGGACATCTGCGTTCCGCCATTATTGGAGAGAGCATTAAGAGGACCGCCCGTTATCTGGGGCATAAGGTCATCGGAGACGTGCATTTGGGAGACTGGGGGCTGCAGATCGGCCTGATCATTACAGAGTTAAGGCACAGGCAGCCGGATTTAGTCTACTTTGATGAATCTTACACGGGGGAATATCCCCAGGAACCGCCATTCACCATGGCAGACCTGGAGGAAATCTATCCCTATGCCAGCGGCTATTCCAAGGAAAATCCAGAATATAAGGAAGAGGCCCAGACGGCTACAGCGCAGCTGCAAAGCGGGAATCGGGGATATTTGGCCTTGTGGCAGCATATCATCAATGTATCGGTGGCAGATCTGCGCAAGATTTATAGCCGCTTAAATGTTGAATTTGATTTGTGGAAAAAGGAATCCGATGCACAGCCGTATATTCCGGACATGGTAGCATATATGAAGGAAGAGGGGTACGCCCATTTGGATGATGGGGCTCTGGTGGTGGATGTAAAGGAGGAGACCGATGCCAAGGAGATCCCTCCCTGCATGATTCTGAAATCCAACGGGGCAACCCTATACAATACCACAGATCTTGCTACAATTGTAGAACGCAAAAAGCTGTTTGATCCGGATACGATCATTTATGTAGTGGATAAGCGGCAATCCCTATATTTTGAGCAGATTTTCCGCTGCGCCAGAAAGACGAAGCTGCTGGACCAGGAGGTAGAATTGATCTTTGTGGGCTTTGGGACGATGAATGGGAAGGACGGCAAACCGTTTAAGACCAGAGACGGGGGCGTATTGCGCCTGGAACATCTTCTCCAGGATGTAACGGAGCAGGTGCAGGAAAAGATGGCAGACCGGCAAATGGACGAGGAAGCAGTGAAGACTGCCGCTGCGCAGATCGGATTGGCGGCCATCAAATACGGGGATCTGAGCAACCAGGCCTCCAAAGACTATGTCTTTGACGTAGAGCGTTTTACCTCCTTTGAAGGGAATACAGGACCGTATATTCTGTATACTATCGTCCGGATCAAATCGCTGCTGGCGAAGGTGAAGGAACAAAATATGATGCCGGCGCAGGATCAACGGATCCTTCCTGGAGAGAGTGGGACGGAGACAGAGGTTATGCTGGCCCTTTCCAAATGGAAGGAGACGGTGGAAGCCGCCTATCAGGAACAGGCGCCCCATAAGCTGTGCCAGTTTGTATATGAGCTTTCAGACGCCTATAACAAATTCTATCATGAGAATAAGATCATTGGACAAGAAGAGGCCGACATACGGGCGTCCTGGATCCGGCTAAGCCGGCTGACTGGCGATGTATTGGAGACAGCAATGGACCTGCTGGGGCTGGAGGCTCCGGAGAGAATGTAGATTACAGGAAGTAAGGGGGAAACAGATATGTACCGCTTGACATCAAAGCTGGTGATCTATCGGAATTTTGGAGAGGACAGTATCCTGTTGGCATTGGCGGACATCTGCGCAAGATTCGCAGCAGGGGATTATAAAAAGGAGGAGCTGGTAACGGATATTTACGCCCAGATCAACCGGCTGCTTTCTCTGGCTACGAAATATGGCTTTGACAGGAATCTGTGGCAGAATTATCTGGCATTTCTGCTGGCAATGAATGAAAATCCCTTTACCATGGTCTCAGAAAAGGTAGGGGCTAACGAGGGTACAGTGAATGCCTTTGCTAAAAATGATTTCCAGATCTTTAAGCAGCTATTTGATTATGACTTTACAAAATTGGAGGAAAAGCTGGAAATAAATTGTTTTTCTGTTATACTGGATTATAAGGCTGTAGTAAAAAGTGAGCAGATCTATAATAAGAGCGTCAGTGAAAAGGTACAGCTTCTGAGCCGTCAGATCAATGCCGCCGAAGCTCCGGAAGAAATCTACCGCATTGTCACGGATTTTTACCGGGACTATGGAGTGGGGAAGTTCGGATTGAACAAAGCGTTCCGGGTGGCCCATGACCAGGAGTATGGTTTGCTGGCGCCCATTACCACTACGGGAGATATGCAGTTGGAGGATCTGATCGGATACGAGCTGCAGAAGCAGAAGCTGATCGAGAATACAGAAGCATTTGTATCTGGAAGAAAGGCCAATAATGTCCTGTTGTTCGGGGATGCGGGGACTGGGAAATCTACCAGTATCAAAGCAATCCTGAATCGGTATTACAGCCGGGGCCTGCGGATGATAGAAGTGTATAAGCACCAGTTTCAAGATCTGTCCGCTATTATTTCAGAGATCAAGAACAGAAATTATCGTTTTATTATTTATATGGACGATCTGTCTTTTGAGGAATTTGAGATTGAATATAAATATCTGAAGGCGGTGATCGAGGGCGGACTGGAGACAAAGCCGGAGAATATATTGATCTATGCCACTTCCAACCGCCGGCACTTGATCCGGGAGACGTGGAGCGACCGCTCTGATATGTCGGATGACGAGCTGCATCGTTCGGATACTATGCAGGAAAAGTTATCTCTGGTAGCCAGATTTGGCGTGACAATAGGCTATTATAAGCCGTCTCAGAAGGAATATTTTGCCATTGTGGATGCTTTGGCCAAGCGTTATCCTGAAATCACACTGTCTCAGGAAGAACTGCATTTGGAGGCAAACCGTTGGGAAATGAACCACGGAGGAATCTCCGGACGGACCGCGCAACAGTTTGTGAATTATCTGGCGGGCCGGGGTGGCGCAGAATAAGGAGGATGGATCCGGAGGATCTATTTGGAAGATCAGAGGTAGGAAAGGGAGGATCGGTATCATGAGAGAACATGAAACATGTACAAAAAGTGATAAGCTGGCGGCGATCCGGCTGGCGGGGGTTGTCATTCTGGCATTTTTGGCAGCGATGGGAGTATCCCATCAGGCGCAGGCGGCAGGGAACTGGGAAGGAGCCAAAAAAGCCATTGTTGCCGCATATAAGGCCTATGAGCTTGAGGTGGATGTCAGCGCTTATAACCTTAATTATGCCACAGAATATGATAAGCTGAAGAGTACAATGAGCGAAGTGGTGAACGCTACGCCGGGGCTTTTCTATACAGCGACCAGTTATACGGTCTCCAGAAGCAGGACGACAGACCAGATTGTGAAGATTGGTTTGGGCTATACAGATGCTTATAAAAAGGCAAATGGGCAGGTGCGGATTAAGAAGATTAAAAATACCCAGAGTAAGATCGATGCGGCTGTGGCAGACGCCCTGACCTATGTGGATGATCGGATGAATAAGCTGGAAAAGGCCATGGTGCTGCATGATTATATTGTTAGGAACACGGTTTATGCAGAAAAGATTTCCCAGCCATATCGTCTGACAGAGGAAGGGGTATTCCTGAAGCATAAGGCAAATTGCCAGGGATATTCCCTTGCTTATGGCATTTTGATGGAGAAGGTGGGCATTAAGGTGCAGTATGTCAGTTCAGAAAAGATGTCCCATATGTGGAATCTGATCAAATTGAATGGACAATGGTATCATGTGGATGTGACCTGGGATGATCCGGTGGATTCTAATCAGTCCCTGGATCAGTATGGACTGGTAAAGCACAATAATTTCCTTTGCAGCTCTGCAAAGTTTACGAAAAATGGCCATAAAGGCTTTGATAATACCCTGGCTGTGTCTTCCAAATATGATTCCAAATATTGGAAGAACATTAACAGCAGCTTTTATTACCGGGACGGGAAATGGCTCTATATGAACAACAGCAGCCTGTTAGAAAGGACGAAGCTTAATGGCGGCAGCAAGACCGTGCTGTACAATGTAACCGGTAAAACATTGGTGCAGTTCTCTGGGGATAAATATTACTTTATTGCCTATAACAGCCTGTATCTTTATGATTACAGAGAAAATTCTGCTACCCAGATCTGGAAGGTCAGCAGTAAATATCCGGAGGGCTGTTATCTGACCCAGATCAAGTACAAAGACAATTATGTCTATTACCGCATCCTGAATGGAAACAGCTATAAGAGCAGCAAACTGAAGGTGAAAGAGGACGGGACATTGGCATAGATGATGGAGCTTTAAGATTGGATAGGGAGAGCCGTATGAAAAAGGTGGGAATTGTTATCTGTAATTATAACAAAGTAGATTATATATTGAATTGTATACAATCTATTTTGGAGTCAAGGTTCCAGGATTTTGACCTGTATGTGGTGGATAATGGCTCCACAGACGGTTCTGCAGAGGCAATCCGGCAGAAATACGGGCAGCAGGTGGAGCTGATCGCCAATTCAGAGAACCTCGGAGGCTCCGGCGGTTTTAATTCCGGACTGCGAAAGGCCTTTGAGAAAGGGTATCCCTATTTAATGTGCGTGGACAATGATGTGCTGGCGGATGAGAATGCCGTGGGGAATCTGTATGATTTCCTGGAAAACCATCCGGAGGCAGGAATGGCAGGGTCTAAGGTCTATCATATGGAAGAACCGGATTATGTACAGCAATACGGACAGAAAATTGATTTTGACCATTTCTGTACAGAGGTAAATTACCATAATGCTTATGAGGATGGATCCATGCCGGAGTATTTGTATACGGACAGTGTAGCCGCCTGTTCCCTGATGGTGCGCAGGAGCCTGATCCAGGAAATCGGATTGATGCCGGAGGAAAATTTTCTGTACTGGGATGATACAGAGTGGTGTTACCGGTGCCATCAGGCCGGATATAAGGTGGCGGCAGTGGGGAACTCAGTTGTACTTCATGCGATGGGCGCCAAAAAGGAGCTGGTAAATACGTTTCCCACTTATTACGCATGGCGCAACTGGATTGTTTTTTTTATCAGGCATACGCCTCAGGAACGCATGGAAACAATGGCGGAGCAATTTTTGAGTTCTTTATTTCAGATTGTGTACGAGGGGATCCACAAGGGAGAAGAAAACCGTACAAAGGCGGTTATGCTGGCTTATGATGATGCCATTCATGGTGTGATGGGCAAGGCGGGAGAGAACAGGATATTCCCCCTGGATGTGAACAAAGAGCCATACCGGAGACTGTTTGAAAGCAGTTCCCGGTGGCGGATAGAAGACCACGGCCATGCTTGGTGGGGCCAGCAGCTTAAGGAAATGGCCCGGGAGCTGGGATACCAGATCCAATGGCTGGACGAGGGAGAGCAGACCGGGGAGCCGGTTAGGACCATCTGTTATTGTGACGATATCTTTCAGCTGGAAGATCTGTCCCGCCAGAAGGTATATATGGATATGAATGATTGTATTCTGGAATCTGAGGAGGATGTGCTGGATGTTATCAATTATAATTATAGCAAACGGGCATTTATCCAGGCCCAGAAGCCGATATTCCTGCAAAAGGTAAAAGAGGGGAGAGGTAAGTGATGCCTCTCCCCTTTTGGGTTACATTGTATAGTTAATAACAGACTACGATGCCGCCGTCTGCAGCATAGAGAGAACTTACCCCGGCAGTGTCTGTGATGTAAATATTTTTAAAGGGCACCAGCTTTAGGATCTCATCCCGGGTAAATTCTGCCCGTTCCCGGTTGTTGCAGTGGGCGATGCCTAAGGTCTTTTCTTCCGGATGGACCGCATCGCCGGCGATCGCTTCCGCCATCTTTTGGATAGCCCGTTTCATGCCCCGGGCTTGGCTGAACTTGTCAATCTCCCCCACAGGGGTAGAGGTCATGACCGGCTTAATGTTTAATGCGTTGGCAATGGCGGCGGACAGATTGGAGAGCCGTCCGTTCTTCCGGAGATTTTCCAGAGTCTCCAGAACAAACTTTGTTCCCATTTCGTCAATAAACTGTTCTGTCTGCTTGATCACGGATTCAAAAGAAAGACCCTTCCCGGCCAGTTCGTTGATCTTCATTGCGATCAATGTCTGTCCTACGGAAGCCGATTTGGAATCAAATACATGGATATGTTTCTGGGGAGACTGTTCCAGTATCATCTCTCTGGCCAGCTGGGCGCTATTATACGAGCCGCTTAATTGGGAGGAGAGAGTCACCATATAGATCTCGTCTGCCTGTTGGCACCAGCGCATGAAATGCTGGGGAGAGGGGCAGGATGATCTGGCGCATTCCGGATAGTCTGCAACCCGGCGCAGAAAATCCTTCTGGTCAAAGGACTCGTCATCGGTCACATCGTAATCGCCAATATGGAGAGTCAGCGGTATGATTTTGTAATGGCTGTCTTGCCGGAGCTGGGGAGTGAAATCCGTACAACTGTCACAGAGGATTAAATAAGACATAGAAACCTCCTTTTTATAATAAAGTAAAAGGTTCAAAATCATATAGTTATTGATACTATGTATAATAACATGGAGAATGGCGTCTGTCAATTAAAGTTTTCTTAAATCAGTTCCCATTTCTATTCACTTGTGCTAAGATAAAAATATCAGTATTATACAGAAGGAGGCTGCCGGAATGGAAAAGGCATGGAAAATAGGGAGAATTGTTTTGTTGGTATTGGCGGCGGCTATGGCCTGTGGGACTGCTTATACCCGTGCTGCAGCCTCTGATAAGGGGGAGATCCAGTCTGCAGTCAGAGAAAGATTGTCCGGGAAGCAAAAGGTCAGGAAAACCTTTTGGCTGGATTATGATAAGAATGGGAGGAAAGAGGCGTTTATCCTGACCGGAAAGATTCCTAAGACCAAGTTTGCCAGGATGATGGATGATGGGTTTAATACCCTGTGGTTTGGTTATAAGAGCGGCGGAAAGGTCCATATCAGGAAGATCAAGAAGAATATTGCCTATTCTGCCCATACTCTGCGGTTGGAAAGCGCAGCCTTTTTGTGCGCCGGATGGGTATGCGCTACAAGTTACCCGGAGGACATCTACCAGGTGGACGGAAATAAGGTGTCTGTAATTTTTTCTGGTGACAGTATCCGGAAGAGAAAGGGAAATGATTTCATATCCATACATAGTACCTATGATTCTTTCTATGACAACTCAGTCAAGGCGAAGCTGGGGCATACATGGAAGCCTTATTTTTTCTACTATAAGGATGGACAGGTGTATGAATATGAGGCGGAGCGGATCAGTAAAGCTGATTTTGTAAAGAAATATTCCAATGCAGCATCAGAGTTGAAGAAAGTCCATAAGAAAAAAAGGAAGGTTATCTCTATTCTGGTGCGTTCTAATGGCATGATCCATATTAATTACCGACGGGATTCAGGAATTGGTGATAAGGGCTTCTGGTATGTCACATATCAGGTGTCTGACGGAAAGCTGATCAAGCTGGAATCCGGGGATGGGACCTATAAAGAAAAGTTATATGGATGATATGGATTTTTAGAATTTTTTATGTTAGAATGTGATTTAATATGATAAATGTACAATCGTGTATATCATCAGATACTGGAACAGTGTGAAGCAGTTATGATATGAAATGAAGGAAATATGGGAGGCAGGATTTATGGTTGATGAAGAAAAGGTTCGTATAATGACCAGGATCGCTTCCTATGAGCAGAAGGAGCGGATACAGGAGATCGAGGAGGGCGGATACTATGAATCGGACTATATCCGCTCTCGTCTTTTTCCGATCATCTGGAGTTATACCGTTGCCTATGCTTTGCTGCTATTGTTGATCGCATTGTATCATCTGGATTTCCTTACTTCCAGCCTTAGTATGGCTGAATGCCGGGAGTTGGCGGCAGCGGCGCTGGTGATCTACATCCTGCTGATTCTGGTCAGTGTATTTTTATGGACTCTTCATTTTGCTGCCGGCTATGAGCGAAGCCAGAAGCTGCGCAAAGAGTATTATGGCGAGCTGAAGAAGCTGGAGCAGTATTATGTGCAGAATCGGGAAGGAGGCAGTGAATGACCCAGCTGCTTGTATTCAGAGAGCGGATGATCCAATTTTATCAGCGGCATGCCAGGCTTTTGAAGCTGGTATTTCGTTTCCTCATAAGCCTGCTTCTCTTTTTTGCTATTAACCGGGAGGTTGGGTATGACCCGGCGTTGCGTTCCTGGTACATTGTCGTGGGAATTTCCATTGTGGGCCTGGTATTGCCTCAGCAGGTGCTCCTGTTTTTGGCGGCCCTTTATACAACGGCCCATATATATTATGTTTCCGGGATGTTAGCTCTCACGGCGGGGCTTATTTTTGCCCTTCTCTATTTTGTATATATAAGATTTGTCCCAGAGCATGGATATGTGATATTAGCTGTGCCGCTTTTGTTCGCCATACGCATTCCCTATGCGCTTCCCCTATTGCTGGGAATGGTGTCTGCGCCGGTGTCCTTGATCCCTATGAGCTGTGGCCTGGCAGTATATAAATTGATCCAGGCTATGACTGTGGCTATTGGAACGGCTACAGATGATACAGTTCTTATGTATAATCAGGTGATCCAGCAGACCTTTTCAGACCGGGAGCTTTATTTTATGATCGGGATATTTGGCATTGTGATGGTGCTGGTGTATTGTATCCGCAACAGCAGTGTGGCCTATGCATTCCATATGGCGGTGCCCATCGGCGCTATTGCCAATATTGTACTTTTCCTGATCACAAATTTTATCAGCGATAGCAGGATCAATGTATGGCAGCTGCTGGTACAGACCATACTCTCAGCGGGAGCCGCCTATTGCATCCAGTTTTTCCTGGTTGTGTTGAACTACTCCGGCACGGAGTATCTGCAATTTGAAGATGAGGAATACTATTATTATGTGAAGGCAGTACCCAAAATGAGTATTACAACACCGAATAAGCATGTGAAACGATTTACCACGCGCTTAACAGAAGAAGAGGTAATGGAGGAAGGGCTTCCTATCGAGGAAGAGGATTTCCCCCAGTCAGAGGAGGATATTTAAAGAAAAGGAGGAGACATGGAAGCAATCAGAAGATTTTTTCAAGAATATATTCGCTTTTTGATTCCTCCGGAGGTATCTGTCGTTGATATTTTGGAGATTCTTATCATTGCGTTTGTCATATACCATGTAAGCATATGGGTTAAGAATACCAGGGCTTGGACTTTGGTGAAGGGGATCCTGGTACTGTTTACGGTATATCTGGTAGCGTATCTGCTGGACATGAGCGTCATCATGTGGATTTTTGAAAGGACATTGGCAATTGGTATTACGGCGGTTATGATCGTATTCCAGCCGGAGCTTAGGAAGGCGTTAGAGCAATTGGGACAGAAGAGGATCGTGTCCTCTATTATCCCGCTGGAGGATTCCAGAGAGAAATATCACCGATTCTCTGACAGGAGCATCAGTGAGATCGTAAAAGCTGCTGTGGAATTGGCCAAGGATAAGACCGGAGCCCTGATCATCCTGGAACGGGATATCAGCCTTTCAGAATATGAAAGGACGGGGATCAATCTCGATTCCGTGATCAGCAGCCAGCTCCTTATCAATATATTTGAACACAATACACCGCTTCATGACGGCGCCGTCATAATCAGAGGGAACCGCATAGTAGCGGCTACCTGTTATCTGCCTCTTTCAGATAATATGGGGCTTTCCAAGGAGCTGGGAACGAGACACCGGGCCGGCGTAGGGATCAGCGAGGTCTCTGACAGCATGACGATTATTGTGTCTGAAGAGACGGGAAAGATTTCCCTGGCCATAGGAGGAAAGCTGCTGCGGAATGTGGACGGTGAGCTTTTGCGCAAGAAGCTGGATGAGATACAGGGCAAAAATCTGGAGGAGAAGAACCGGAAGAAGCGCTGGAAGGGGATTCGCAGGACAGAGAAGTAGCACATAGAGAGATCATGTGGGGGAATGTTTGTGAGTAAAGAGAATGAAATGAATGGGGACAATGGCCAGACAAAGTTCAGAGAGTTTGTGGACCATAAGATTTTGAACCGGCTGGGACTGAAGCTGATTTCTCTGGCCGCAGCAATTATTGTCTGGATGGTGATCATCAATATTGATGACCCCTATAAGGTGAAAAGCTTTACCGTACCGGTGGAGACGATTAATGAGGATGCCTTGGAATCTGTAAATAAGGTGTACGAAATTATCGAAGGGAATACTGCCCAGGTCCGGGTACGTGGCAAGAAAAGTGTGATTGATAAGCTGCGGGCCTCTGACATACGGGCGACAGCGGATCTGTCCAACCTGTCTGCCGTCAATGCAGTACCTATTGTACCGGAGCTGGTGAAGACAGTGTCTTCGGAGCCTACGTTGGAATGTAATCAGGTACTGAAGGTGTCTCTGGAAGATATGGCGAAAAAACAGGTACAGGTTAATGTGGTTCAGGAGGGGACGCCGGAGGAAGGCTTTTTTGTAGGACAATGTACGGCAAAGCCCAATATGATTGAGATAACGGGGGGAGAATCTGCGATCCGCAAGATTGACGAGGTAATGGTAACGCTGAATGTAGACGGGGTGAGCCGGGATTTCTCCAGAAGGCTGGAGCCGGTGGCCTGTGACGAAGATGGAAATATCGTGGAGTCCAGCACGCTGCAATACAGTGTAAAAAAAATCCGGGTATCTGCTTCTATATTACAGACCAAGTATATTGATGTGAATGTGGAGATCAGTGGAAAGCCTGCGGAGGGGTATGAGTTCGTAGAAGCGGCATGTCTGCCGGAACGGATAGAGGTAGCGGGTACTGCTAAGGCGTTGGAGGGGATATCTCAGGTAACGATCCCCATTAGTATTGAAGGAATGCGCAGCAGTTCCAGCGAGGTAGAACAGAATATCGGCGTACAGGATTATTTGTCAGAGGGGATCACGGTACTGGGGGATTATGCCTTGGTATCCTTAAAGATTACAATAGAGCGCCTGGAGGAGAAGACGATAACAGTTAGTGCAGACAGTATCAAATTTGCCTCTCTGGAGGAGAATCTGCAAGCGGAACCTGTCAATCCTGATGATACGGTAGAGCTGGTGGTAAGGGGCAGGTCCTCTGTGCTGGATGCTCTTCCCAACACTGCGTTTACAGCTTATGTAGATTGCGGGGGGCTGACCCAGGGGAGATATACGCTTCCTGTAGTATCGGATCTGGGAACCACCTATCAACTGGTACATGCCGGCAAATTGCAGGTACGCATCAGGAGAAAACGAAATGGCGATGGGGATAGCGCCCCTACTCAGAAGCCAGGGGAAGGGCAGAAGCCTGAAATGGAGACAGGCACTCCCGTTCCTCAGGGAACTTTAGAGGAGAATGAGGGACAGGATGATGAGTAGGAACACAGAACAGGGAAATCCGGCAGTAGAAGAGTTTGCTGTCGGATTTTTTCCATATCTGGAGCAGCTGCCGCTCCATCAGGAGATTCTGCTTTTGATGGAAGAGTCTTTCGCAGACCGGAAAGAGGGAAAGGAGATCCTGGAAAAATTATTGCACCGGGAGACTCTGCTCTGGAGCAAAAGGCCGTTGGAAGAGGATTGGAGCAGCCGGAAAAGGGAGATTGGCTGGATTCTGGCTATCGGAGGAAGGGAAATCTGCAGCCGGGGATATCAATTGAGCCAGGAATGGTCGTATGGGACGGAGAGGGAAGAGATCCCTGTAATCGCTGTGTATTCTGACAGCGGATGGAAGAGCTTTGACGGACGGATCTTTGAGAAGAGGATGGGAGAAGACGGGATTTGGCAATTGGCGTACCGGGGGATGAGAAGATATAGGAAGGAAGACCGGATCTTTCTCTGCCCTTCAGAAGAGGAGGGCTGCGGGGAGGTTAAGGAGACCCTGCGCCTTCAAAGGGTTATCCAGTATTGGGAAATGGGGATCCGCCTTCAACAGATATGCAGGTCTGGCATATGGTCTGCCGCGCAGGAAGATTATTTTAGGGCGGCCGGGAGTTTTCTGGAAAGGGGGAATGAGCTGTTAGCCCGGGAAAGACGGAGACAGAAGACCGGGAAAAGAGACTGGAGGGCTTTTTTGGAATGGGAGAGCGGGCTGCTGGCAATGCCCAGAGGAGTCGTGCGTCTGATGGCGGCGCCGCTGGAACTGTATTATGGGATGCCGTGGGAATGGGCAGTTTACTATGTCTTGCGTTTTCTTACCCGGGAGGGCGGGGAGGTGGCGCAGGATTGCCTAACAGTGAAAGAGTTCGAGGAAGGGATATGGATGGCAGGCGGTCTCCCTCGGGAAAGGATAGAAGACCTTCGGGAGCAGATCTGTCATATTGGCTGTTTTATGCCAGAATCTTTCTTTCTGTCTAAGAGTTATGCCAGATATATGACGTCTATGGCCTGGGAGGCAATAGAAATGGACGGAAAGAGGGAGAAGCCACCGGTTTCTTTGGAGACGGTGGAGGCTTTTTATCAGCAGTTTATTTTTTAAGGGACGATTATCAGAGAGAAACTATGATGGGGAAACCTGTGTAAGATAAGATGTAGGAAAATAATAAATAGCGAGGTGTTTTTCTTGGACAGAAAATCTATTTTTGATTATGCAGACAAAACATACCAGTCAATACCGGAGTATTTATGGGCGAAGGATCCGGATTCCGCCGTTTTAAGGCATAATGATAACAAGAAATGGTATGCGCTTATTATGAATATATCCAAAGATAAGCTGGGGCTGGAGGAGGAGGGAAAAGTGGAGGTGATCAATATGAAATGTGATCCCCAGATGATAGATACCCTGCAGATGACAAAAGGAATTTTCCCAGCCTATCATATGAATAAAAGACATTGGATCTCTGTTTTATTAGATGGCAGCGTAGATGACAATATGGTATATCATCTGTTAGATATCAGTTTTAAATTAACAAAATAGTGGGTAGGCCAAGGCCTTTCCAGGATCAACCTGAAAGAAGGAGCTCCAAGGCGGAGGATTGACAGGGAGCGGGAGCTTACGCCTGGTATTTGCTGATCCCGGCGCACAGCCGTTCCAGACCGTCCATAAGCGTTTTGCGGGGACAGGCGATATTCAGCCGCAGAAAATGCTGTCCCGGCTGTCCGTATTGCGCCCCGTGCGAGACATATAGCCCGGTTTCCTGGCGGAGAAATCTCTGAAGCTTTTTGGAGCTGCTGCAGATGCGATGGCAATCCAGCCACAGCAGGTAGGTGGCTTCAGAAGGGACCAGCCTGACCTCCGGAAGCTGTTCCTGCAGGTATGCGGCTACGGTATGCTTGTTTTCATACAAATACTGCCGGAGTGCATCCAGCCATTCCCCGCCTGCCGTAAAGGCCGCAATAGCCGCGGGGATAGCGAAGGAATTTGGCTCTGCCACCTCATCCGTATTTAATCCGCGGTTTACTTTGTGGCGGAGCTGCTTATTGGGGACGAAGACAGCGGCGGTCTGTATTCCTGCCAGGTTAAAGGCCTTCGTGGGGGCGATGCAGGTGATGCTGTTATCCCTGCACTCTTCATTCACAGAAGCAAAAGGGACATAGTCCCGTCCCGGATCTGTAAGATCGCAGTGGATTTCATCAGAGACCACCAATACATGATGCCTGGCAGCAAGACGGCCTATGCGCGCCAGCGTCTCCCGCTCCCATATTTTTCCGATGGGGTTGTGGGGATTGCAGAGGATCATCATCGTGGTCTGGGGATCGGACAATTTTTTTTCTAAATCATCAAAATCAATGGAGTAGCCATTTCCGTCATACAAGAGGGGGCTTTCCAGTACATTTCGTCCATTATTGATAATGGAATTGAAAAAAATATTGTATACAGGCGTCTGGATCAGTATATTTTCCCCTGGAGTGGTGAGCTTGCGGACAATCGAGGACAGAGCGGGAATTACCCCTGTGCAAAAGATCAGCCAGTCCCTTTCTATATGGAAGCCGTGCCGTGTGTCCCACCAGCTTTGTATAGCGCAATACCACTCGTCAGGGATAACAGAGTAGCCGAATACACCGTGCTCCAACCTCTCTTTCAGCGCCTCCAGGACTTCCGGCGCAGTCTGGAAATCCATGTCTGCTACCCACATAGGAAGCTCATTTTCGCCTACCTCCCATTTCAGGGAATCTGTGCCCGATCGGTTTATTATAGTATCAAAATCATATTTCATCATTAACCTCCCCCGGAGAAATTCCATGGCCAACAGCAAAACTCTTTTTATTATATAACCCTTGCCGGGAAATGGCAAATCCTTGGCAAGAAGCAGTTCTGCGTTAGAAATGATTGACAGAAGTTCTTTTACAGAATACTATTATGGAAGAAAGGCTGCCGGATAGCATTAGTGTTACAGGCGCTTTGAACACATAATTTAACAGGAGGGAATGATGATGGGTGAAAAGATGGGACAGACGGATGGAAGGATCATTTCAGATATATATAAGAACAACAAAAGAAGCTTGTCTTTTGAGATATTTCCGCCGAAGAAGGACAGCGAGCTTAAAAATATTGACGATACATTAAAGGTGTTATGCCAGCTGGATCCAGACTATATCAGTGTCACGTTTGGCGCAGGGGGCAGCGCAAACTGCAACCGTACGATCGAGCTGGCGAAAAAGATCAAGTATGAGTACCACATAGAACCAGTAGTGCATCTGACCTGCCTGAGCTACACCAGGAAAGAGATCGATGAATTTTCAAAGGTTCTGACAGAGGAGGGGATCCGCAATATCCTTGCCCTCAGAGGAGACAGAAATCCAAAGATACCCGAAAAGGATGATTTTAAACATGCCTCTGATCTGATCGCATATTTAAAAGATAAAGGCGATTTTTGCATTGCAGGCGCCTGTTATCCCGAATGCCATCCGGAATCCAGAGACAGGATCAGTGAAATGAGATATTTAAAAGCAAAGGTAGATGCAGGGGCGGAGGTATTAATTTCTCAGCTGTTCTTTGATAACGAATATTTCTTTCGTTTTGTGGAGGATTGCAGGATTGCGGGGATTCAAGTGCCGATCCTCCCGGGGATCATGCCGGTGATCAATGCGGCGCAGATCAAAAGAATGATAACTATGTGCGGAGCTTCCTTCCCGGAGCGGTTCCAAAAGATTATCAACAGATATGAAGATAATAAGGAGGCGCTCTTTGATGCAGGAATGTCGTATGCATTAAGTCAGATCATTGACCTGCTGGTCAATGATATTGATGGGATCCATTTATATACAATGAATAATCCTGTGGTTGCCAGAAAAATATGCGAGGGGATCCGCAATATTATTTAGCAGGATGCATTTTCAGCATAGCAAGGAGGACAGGCTGGCATAAAGGGTACCAGGAGGTAATTATGAAAAAAATGATATTTTTGCTTTTTCCCTGCCTGTTGCTGTTACTATCCCTGAGTGGCAACAGCGAAGGAGGGAAAAGAGGGAATGATGTATCTGCCGGTAATGGGGCGGTTGCAGAAGAGAAGGCAGGCGCCGATCAGGAGACAGCCGCTGGATCGGGGACAGGAGAATATTCCCGGATCTTTGGAAAGTGGAGGATTGTTGACTGGACTGGCTCCGGCTACATATTTAGTGATTCTGTGCCGGCAAAGGCATACATAGGAGGAACCCTTACGATACAGAAGGACCGGATCGAAGCGCAGCTGCCTCTGGCATGGCTGTCCGGTTCTCTGACGGATCCTGAATATGTTATGGAGATGCAGGATAGAAATGAATTTTTTGAGATGTCTTATGCGGATTACGATAGTTTTGGATTCCAAAGCGGAGATTCTGTACCATATATACAAGTGCATAATGCGGCAAGCGGAGAAGAATGGGATTCGTTTTTTGGCGGCGACATATGGATTAAGGATGAGGATCACATTGTAGTATTAGGCACCATGTATTATCTTGCAGAGCGGATTGAAGATGAAGAGGGGGAGCCAACGGATCTAGCAGAAGCAGATAATAAAAAAGCGCATGCCGCCTATCAGAAAGCAATGAAGGACAGACAGGAGATAAACGGACAGGAGATCAACAGAAGGAAAAAGAATGGGAAATACAGATACCCGTATGCATTCTTTGATATTGACGGAAATGGTATTGATGAATTGATTGTGAGCGGATACCTGAACAGTATTTATACCTATCAGAAGGGAAAGGTGAGAGAGCTGTTGCATTCTAAGTACGGCAGCTACACCTTTTATCCGGATGCAGCTGTTGTCCTGGTATCAGAAGGGCATATGGATCAATATGAGGAACGGTATGTGCGGACCGTGGGGACGGAAGCAAGGGTACAGGGGAAGAAATCCTGGGAAGTGGAGCATATCACGGACGGGCAGTGGAGGAACAGGAAGGAAGAATATAAGGTGAAAGGAAAATCTGTGGGCAAGTCCCAGTATCAGTCTTATGTTACTGCTGTAGAAAAAGGAAGGGCCGTGGCATTGGAAGAGCTGGCATGGCAGACAGAGGCATACTGACGCCGTCAGGCGTCAGGGGTATCTTTTCTCTGCAGGAGAAGTTCGGCGATATTTGCCAAAAGAACTTGATCCTTTGTGTCCAGATAGGACGCTGTTTCCTTGAAAAGTACATTGACTTCATCATTCTTTAAGGGAACCTCTCCCATGAGAAGCTCATTGGGAGAGGCAGACAGCGCAATGCAGACGTCAATAAAAGTGCCAAGAGACATCTTGGCAGCTCCGGTCTCGATGTGGGCAATGTGATTAAGAGATTTATCAATAGTTTCAGCCAGCTGTGCCTGAGTCATGCCGGAACGGTTCCTGCAGCTCTTTACATTTGCGCCGATTTGTTTCAGGTTCATGGAATAACCTCCTACTTTTATCTTTGTTTATTGTCTTGATGTGACAAAATTATCTGCTATTAATAAAATATTAGCAATAATGGAAATTTGGAATGCATTACTGTAGAGAAATATGTACCACAAAAGAATATTTTGCAAAAAAATGTAGATTTTCATAAAATAAGGTTCTACATTTTTCACAATGCTATATTGCATTTCCGCTGAATGTTTTATATAATATGTACATAAGTTTTTTCGGCCGAGGCAGCTATAAATCATCAATAAGGAGGAACGATAATGGCAAACAGATTTATTTTGAATGAGACATCCTATCATGGAGCAGGAGCAATCGAAAATATTGCGGACGAGGTAAAGGCAAGAGGATTTCAGAAGGCTTTTGTATGCTCTGATCCGGATCTGGTGAAGTTCGGCGTGACCAAGAAGGTGCTGGATGTGTTGGATAAGAACGGCATGGCTTATGAGGTATATTCCGAGATCAAGCCTAATCCAACGATTGAAAATGTGCAGAGCGGCGTAGCAGCGTATAAGAAGGCGGGGACGGATTATCTGATCGCTATTGGCGGCGGTTCTTCCATGGATACAGCAAAGGCGATCGGTATTATTATCAATAATCCGGAGCATGAAGATGTGCGCAGCCTGGAAGGCGCAGTAGATACAAAGAATAAAAGCGTGCCTATTCTTGCAGTTCCTACCACGGCAGGCACTGCTGCAGAGGTTACGATCAATTACGTGATCACCGATGTTCAGAAGAATCGGAAGATGGTATGTGTGGATCCTCATGATATCCCTGTTGTGGCGTTCATCGATCCTGACATGATGTCTTCCATGCCTAAGGGGCTTACTGCAGCTACCGGTATGGATGCCCTGACTCATGCGATTGAGGGTTATATCACTGCAGGAGCCTGGGAGCTTTCTGATATGTTCCATCTGAAAGCTATCGAGATCATTGCCCGTTCTCTGCGGGGAGCTGTAGACAATACGCCGGAGGGCCGGCAGGGAATGGCTCTGGGCCAGTATGTTGCCGGTATGGGCTTCTCCAATGTAGGCCTGGGCATTGTTCATTCTATGGCTCATCCTTTGGGGGCGCTTTATGATACCCCTCATGGCATTGCCAATGCTATCATTCTTCCCACAGTAATGGAGTATAATGCAGAGGCTACTGGGGAGAAATATCGTGAGATTGCCAGAGCCATGGGTGTTGCCGGCGTGGACGATATGTCTCAGGAAGAGTACCGCAAGGCGGCAGTTGACGCTGTGAGACAGCTTTCCCAGGATGTAGGGATTCCTGGAGACCTGAAAGATATCGTGAAGCCGGAGGATATTCCGTTCCTGGCGCAGTCTGCATATGATGATGCATGCCGTCCGGGCAATCCTAAGGAGACCAGCGTAGCAGATATTACGAAATTGTATGAATCCCTGATATAATTTGGGCCATTCTTGCAAAGAACATAAAAAGGGCTGCCGCTCTCACTGAAAAGTTTTGGAGCGGCAGCCCCTTTTCGCCCTGATGGGATAAAATTTCATTGCTGCTACAGCAGTTTATTCAGAGTATTCTTCTCTACAGTGACCAGAATGGTACTGTCTTCGGGAAGGGGTTTATCCGGGTCTGGATTGGCAATGACTTCATTATCTTGCCGCAGGGCGATCACATTGATCTTGTGCTTTTTGCGGAGATCCAGCTCCCGCAGGGATTTGCCCGTCCATTCCGGTTTGATGGCAAGCTCTACCATGAGGATGCGCTGGGACAGTTCAAAAAAATCCAGCACATTTCCAGTGATCAGCCGGCGGGCGATCCGAATGCCGCTTTCATGCTCGGGAATGGTGACAGAGTCGGCGCCTACCTTGGCCAGGATCCTGGAATGGGTTTCATCACTGGATTTTGCGATAATATAGGGGACGCCCGCTTCCTTGGCGAAAATAGTGGCCATAATACTGGCGTCCAGGCTGCCGGTGATGGCGACAATGGCGGCATCCATATTGGAGATTCCCAGAGACTTTAAGGCTTCGGTGTCGCATACATTCGCTTTGACGGCACAGGTCACATGGGGCGCGATATTGTGTATTCTTTCTTTATCATTATCAATGGCCAGGATATCGCAGCCGGCATTTGCCAGCTCCATTGCCACGCTTTGTCCAAATTTTCCGATTCCAAATACTACGATTGATTTTTTCATATTTCCCCTCATTTCTGCGCTGTGATCCCTCTGCATCCCGGATCCCTTTGCCCTTTACCCCACAGTGATCTCTTCTTCCGGATAAGATACCAGGGTCTTTCTCCGGCGGTTGCCGAAGACGATTGCCATGGAAATCGGGCCGATCCGTCCCAGATACATTAGTATAATAATAATCAGTTTCCCCGGAAGATGCAAGCAGGGAGTATAATCTCTGGACAGACCAACCGTGGCGATAGCGCTGGTAGTCTCAAAGGCCACATCCTGCATGGCCCCTCCCTCACAGGAATACAGCAGAATGGTTGAAAGGAACAGGACAAACAAGCTGACGATTGTGACTGCCAAAGCCTTTTTTATGATAGAATGGGGGATCTGGCGGTGAAAGGCAATGACGTGTTCGTCCCCCCGGATCGTAGAGCGGGCGCTGAGGAAAAGGAGGGAAGCCGTAGTAGTCTTGATCCCGCCGGCCGTACCGATGGAGGAGCCGCCGATAAACATAAGAAAAAGGCAGACGGCTACTGTGGTAGGACGGAGGGCATGCTGGGAAAAGGTATAAAAGCCTGCTGTCCTGGTGGTGACGGCCTCAAAGAGGCTGGCCAATAATTTCTGGGGGAGCGTCAGTTTCCCAATAGTGTCCGGATTATTGTATTCCATAACGAAGATCAGGAGAGCGCCGCCGAAGATGAGGAGGGCAGTGGACGCCAATACTAATTTTGTGTGGAGCCGGAGGCGGTGCAGGCTATTCCTTATAGGAAGCTTCCGGGCATGTATCTTATGGAGCAAGCCGCCAATATCCATCCAGACAATAAAGCCGATCCCGCCCATAATAATGAGGAACATAGTTACAAAATTCATCCAGGGGTTGGTCAGATAATCCGCCAGGCTGTTGCCTCCCAGAAGATCCATGCCTGCATTGCAGAAGGCAGACACAGCGTTAAAGAGGGAGAGCCAAAGTCCCTTGCCCAGGCCATACTGCGGAACAAAGATAAAAGAGTAGCCCAGCATACCGATCAATTCCACAATAAAGGTACCCTTCAGGATTTGGCGCAGGAATTTTACCAGTCCGCTGAGGGTGTTGAGGTTCAGGGAGTCTTCTAATAGAAGGCGGTCTTTTAATGTAATCTGGCGTCCGATCACCATCATGACAGCTGTGGTAAAGGAGACGATGCCAAGGCCGCCCAATTGGATCAGGATCAGTATGACTGCCTGTCCGAAAGGACTCCAGTAGGATGCGGTCTCCTTGACCGTAAGGCCGGTCACACAGATAGAGGTAGTGGAGGTGAACAGGGCATCAACAAAGGAGATCTGCTGGCCGTCCGCTGCTGCAGCCGGGATGCAGAGCAACCCTGTGCCAATCAGGATGGCGCAGAAAAACCCGAGGGCAATGATCTGTGTGGTAGATAATTCCACGTTTAAATGCTTCATATCACTAATCCTTTCTGGTGTACAATATAGCATGACGTTGTAAGGATTTCAAGTGATTGTTCCCCATGGGTTGGCGGGCGTTTTCCCGGCGGTTTTTGTTATGGCGACAGGGACAGGGGATTTATCAGGAAGTAAAAAAAATACTTGCATTTTTAAACTGTCTACTGTATAATAGGTCAAGTACGGCAGAGCATGAGATTCCGCCGTTGCCAAAGATTGTGCGCGTAGCTCAGCTGGATAGAGCGTCTGACTACGGATCAGAAGGTCGGGAGTTCGAATCTTCTCGCGCACGTTGTACACTACCCACAGGAGCTTGCGCCTGTGGGATTTTTTCTGTAAAGAAAGGAGATTACTATGGTAAAGCACATTGTATGTTTCAAATTGGCAGAGCCTACCCAGGAGCTGCTGGCAAAAACCAGGGATATCCTGTTATCTATGAAGGGAAAGGTAGACCTGGTGAAAGAGCTTGAGGTAGGGGTGGATTTCTTGAAATCAGAACGGTCCTATGATATCATATTACAGGTTGTTCTGGAAGATGAAAAGGCTTTGGAGGAGTATCAAAGGGATGAGTATCATTGCAATGTAGTGAAGAAGCATATGCATGCAGTCGCATCCTCCAGTATATCCGTGGATTATTACATATAGGGAACAGGGAAGGAAAACAGTGATGTTTCAGATAGAACGGGCAAGGCAGATTGCAGGGGGCAGGCTTCGTGAGCAGGAACCAATGTCTCTCCATACGACTTTTCGGATTGGGGGGCCTGCGGAATTATTTGCAGAGCCGGAAAGTGAAGAGGCTCTGATACAGTTGGTCCATTATTGCAGGGAGACCGGGCAGCCTTGGATGGTCATTGGGAATGGGAGCAACCTTCTGGTGTCGGATGAGGGCTGCCCCGGGATGATCATATCGACCCGGCATCTGGATCGCTTGCAGATCCAGGCGGAGCGGGAAGGAAAGACAGAGGTGGAGGCGGGATGCGGCATACTGCTTTCCACTATGGCAGCCAGGCTGGCCGACCATAGCCTGTCAGGCTTTGAGTTTGCCGGAGGCATCCCAGGTACTCTGGGCGGCGCAGTGACAATGAATGCCGGCGCCTACGGAGGAGAGATCAAGGACTGCATTCTATCGGCAAGGGTTATGGATGAACAGGGCTGTCTTCGGGAATTGGCCCGGGAGGAATTAAAGTTGTCCTATCGGCATAGTGTAGTACAGGAGCAGAATATGACCGTCCTGTCTGCGCGATTTGCATTTATTCAGGGAGAACGGGAACAGATCCGGGAGCAGATGAGGGAATTCAATGCCCGGCGGAGGGAGAAGCAGCCATTGGAATATGGAAGCGCCGGGAGCACCTTTAAACGTCCGGAGGGATATTTTGCCGGTAAATTGATACAGGACGCAGGATTGCGGGGCTACCGCCAGGGGGATGTGATGGTGTCGGAAAAGCACTGCGGTTTTGTGGTAAATGTAGGGCAGGGCACTTTTCAGGAAGCAATGGCAGTGATCCGGCATGTACAGGATACTGTGGAGGAAAGGTTTGGCGTGGGACTGGAACTGGAAGTAAAAGTGATTGGAAGATAATGGGATGGTGTTATGAGATTTGTGATCGTTACTGGGATATCCGGCGCTGGAAAAAGTTCAGTGTTGAAAATGCTGGAGGATATGGGATACTTTTGTGTGGATAATCTTCCGGTAGGATTGATTCCCAAGCTGACCAGGATGGTGATTGAGGAGGATGATTCCATTGACCGGGCGGCTCTGGGAATTGATATACGGAATATGACGGGGCTTGCCCGGCTGGATGATATTCTGGATGAGATGCAGGAGGCAGGCTACCGGTATGAGATCCTTTTCCTGGATGCAGAGGATTCTGTGCTGATCAAGCGGTACAAAGAGACCAGGAGAAATCATCCCCTTGCTTTGCAGGGACGGGTAGACAAAGCCATTGTGGCGGAACGGCAGGAACTGGCGTTTATCCGGAAACGGGCGGATTATATTATGGATACCAGCCATATGCTGATCAGGGATCTGAAGAAGGAAATTGATAAGATCTTTCTGGACAACGATGAGTACGAGAATTTTTTTGTGACGGTGCTTTCTTTTGGGTTTAAATATGGGATACCGGAGGATTCGGATCTGGTCTTTGATGTGCGTTTCCTACCGAATCCTTACTATATCGCAGATTTAAAACCCCTTACCGGAAACGACAGGGCGGTCTATGATTATGTAATGGCTTCACAGCAGGCGGTGATCTTTGAAAAACAGCTTTTTGAAATGATTGAATTTTTAATCCCTAATTATATTATTGAAGGAAAAAATCAATTGGTCATCAGCATAGGCTGTACTGGAGGGAAACATCGTTCCGTAACAATTGCCAATGCTATTGCAAAGCATATGAAGCAGCTTCCATACAGCGTCAAGGTGGAACACCGGGATATACAAAAGGATGCGATCCGGAAGGGTGAGGGATGACGGAATGTCGTTTTCAAGAGACGTTAAAGAGGAATTGGGCAGGCAGGTGAGTCCGGCCAGGCATTGCTGCATTGCAGAGTTCGCAGCCATATTTTCCGTGGCGGGACGGATTGGGCGCCGCAGCGGCCGTTATTATCTGGAAATCCATACAGAAAACTTGACAGTGGCAGAAAAATCTTATATCTTATTAAAGAAAGCGTTTCATGCCAAGGTAGAGGTCATGCTCCGCAATCATAACCTGCAGGGGAAAGTCCTGAATTACTATTTGGTAGTCCGGGAACAGGAAATGATACTTGCGGTATTACAGGCGATCAAGCTGATGGATGGAGAAGGGAATATCCGGGACGGGGTGTCCGGGAATCAGTTATTGGTACAAAATACCTGTTGTAAAAGAGCATTTCTTCGGGGAAGCTTTCTGGTAGCGGGTTCTGTAACCAATCCAGAGAAGGCATACCACTTGGAGATTGCAGTGCTGTCCCAGGCATTGGCCCGGGAATTACAGAGGATGGTCCTGTCCTTTCAGATCGATGCGAAGATCGTAGAACGAAAAAAGTATTATGTGGTCTACATTAAGGAAGGATCGCAGATTGTAGATTTTCTGAATATTGTAGAGGCTCATGTGGCGTTAATGCGGTTTGAGAACGTCCGGATCGTCAAGGAGGTCCGTAATTCCGTGAACCGCCAGGTAAATTGTGAGACAGCCAATATCAGTAAGACAGTGACTGCGGCGGCGAAACAAATAGAAGATATCAGATATATAGAATGTAATATGGGGTTTAGCCAACTTTCCAGAGGCTTACGAGATGTAGCGGAACTCCGCCTGGAGTACCCTGACAGCTCCCTTGCCGAGCTTGGGCAGATGTTGAATCCGCCGATCGGCAAGTCGGGAGTGAACCATCGACTGAGAAAATTGGGAGAAATTGCAAATCAATTGAGGGATGGATGCAGATAGTATCCCGTAATTAAAGGAGGAAAATTAATCATGATTACCAAGAAAATCAAGATTCAGCTTCAAAATGGGCTGGAGGCTAGACCGGTGGCAGTGCTTGTACAGGTTGCAAGCCAGTATAATAGCAGCATTTATGTAGAATGCGAGGATAAGAAGGTCAATGCCAAAAGCATCATGGGAATGATGACGCTGGGCTTGTCTGCCGGAGAAGAAGTAGTAGTATCGGCTAATGGGGATGATGAAGAAAACGCGATGGAGGATATTATAAAATATCTGAGCACGGCGAATGCATAGAGTGTATCACAAAAAGCAAAAAGGAACCGGACCGCCGGTTCCTTTTTTGATGGGATAGGAAATTGCTCAAAATGTAGTGGAGCGCCTTATTTTTGCCATAAAAATGTTACAAAAAAAACATAAAAATGATAAAATACTGCCCTAATTTCACTTTATGATAGGCAATGTCAAAAGGAAATCTATCACCGGGAAGCCGGATGGCAGGACCGGAAAAAGGAGGTAATACTATGAGAGGATCCCATAAGAAGGCCATTGCATTGGCGCTTTGCTCCGCTATGGCCGTATCTGCACTGGCCGGCGTGGGAAGCGTACAGTCCAGCGCGGCAGAACGTATTACGGATCACAGGCTGGCAGTGAGAACAGAGGCAGCCACAGGAGATTCTATTACGGATGCAACACCCACACCGGAGGCCAGTGAACCGGCCGGCGATGATTCTGCGCAGAATAGCCCGGCGCCCACATTACCGGCGCCTTCCACACCTGCTACAGGCGGCGTTACCAGCGGCGCTTCTGTCACCACTCCCGGGGCGGCAACGGGTTCCGTCCTCTATGCGGTAGGACAGACCTTCAAAAAAGGTGACTTTAACTACTATGTTACCAAGGCAGCTACGGCAACTGCGCCGGGTAAAGTAAGGGTCCGTCTGGTAGCGGTAGCTTCCCGGGGCAAGACATCCCTGAAGGTACCCGATAGCATCAAGAAAAGCGGTTATCAGTATACGGTAGCAGCAATTGCTACAAAATCTTTTAAAAAGTGTACTGCCTTACAGAGCGTTACGGTAGGGGCCAATGTAAAAACCATTAATTCCAGGGCATTCCAGGGCCTGAGCACATTGACCACTGTAAAATTGGGTACCGGGGTAACCAAGATTAACCTGAAAGCCTTTGCAGGCTGTAAGAAATTGAGAAAGGTTACACTGACGAAAAATATAGCAACCCTGGGCAAGCAGGTGTTCTATAACTGCACCAAGCTGAAAGCAGTTATTGTCAACACCAGGAAGCTGACGAAGATCAAAACAGGCGCTTTTTCTAAGATCAGCAAAGACGCTACTGTTCTTGTACCGTCTGGAAAGCTGAGCAAATACAGCCGTTTGTTCACCAAAGCTTCCAATAAGACATTAACCTACAGGTCATACTAAGATCTTGTAAGGACACGCCATCAAAAACTTCCTCTATTGATTACTTGCGTTTGCCATAATATATCATAGATTTTCAGAGGGGATCGCTGCAGAGAATACCTGCGGCGGTCCCCTTTGGCTTTTCTATTGGAAAAAAGGATGGGATAGGGTATAATGAAAATATCTGAACGAAAATAGAAAAGGCAATGGGAAACGAGGTATTTTATGAGCTTTACACATTTGCATGTCCATACAAAGTATTCCCTTTTAGACGGCTCCTGCAAGATCGAAGAATTGGTGGCAAGGGCAAAGGAACTGGGAATGGAGCATCTTGCGATCACCGATCACGGCAATATGTATGGAGTGATAGATTTTTACCGCGCTGCCAGGGCTGCCGGGATCAACCCGGTGATCGGCTGCGAGGTCTATGTGGCGCCCAATTCCCGATTTGACAGGGAGAGCAGCAAGGGGGAAGAACGGTATCATCACCTGGTTCTGTTGGCGGAGAATAACCAGGGATATTCCAACTTGATGAAAATCGTATCCAAAGGTTTTACCGAAGGGTTTTATTATAAGCCACGGGTGGATGCCGAGGTGCTGAAGGAGTATCACCAGGGGATCATTGCGCTGAGCGCCTGCCTGGCTGGGGCCGTGGCTTCTAATCTCCGCTATGGCCGCTATGAGGAAGCGAAGCAGGAAGCCTTAAAGCTGGCCGATATTTTTGGAGAGGGGAATTTTTTCCTGGAGTTGCAGGATCATGGGATCCCGGAACAAAAGACAGTCAACCAGGGGCTGATACGCATGAGCCGGGAGACGGGACTGGAGCTGGTGGCGACCAACGACGTCCATTATATTATGGCGGAGGATGCCCAGGCCCATGACATCCTTCTGTGCATTCAGACACAGAAAAAGGTGAAGGATGAAGACCGGATGCGTTATGAGGGCGGGCAGTATTTTCTGAAATCCGAAGAGGAGATGCTGGAGCTTTTTCCCTATGCCAGGGAAGCTCTGGACAATACCACCAGGATTGCCCGGCGCTGCCATGTAGAAATTGAATTTGGAAAATACAAGCTGCCGCAATACGATGTGCCGGAGGGATATGACGCATGGGAATATCTGTACCATTTGTGCCAGGAGGGGTTGAAGCAGCGGTATGGAGAGCTGCGGCCTGATCTGCTGGAGCGCATGGAGTATGAGCTGAATACCATACGGACCATGGGATTTATTGATTACTTTCTGATCGTTTGGGATTTTATCAAATACGCCAAGGATCATGGGATCAGTGTGGGGCCGGGCCGGGGCTCTGCAGCGGGCAGCATTGTAGCTTACTGCCTTGGGATTACGGATATCGATCCTATCCAATATGATCTTTTGTTTGAACGCTTTTTGAACCCAGAGCGCGTGACCATGCCGGATATCGATGTGGATTTCTGCTATGAGAGGCGGCAGGAGGTTATTGATTATGTCATGGAGAAATATGGGAAGGACAGGGTCGTGCAGATTGTCACCTTCGGTACGATGGCGGCCCGGGGCGTGATTTATGATGTGGGACGGGCCATGGACATTCCCTATAGCTATGTAAGTATGGTTGCCAAAAACATTCCCAGAGAGGTGGGGATCACCATTGACAAGGCTTTGGTCTCCAATCCGGAATTTCGCGCCCTGTATGAGACGGATGAACAGGCGAGAGAGCTGATCGATATGGGACGCCGGCTGGAGGGGCTGCCCAGGCAGACCTCGGTCCATGCGGCTGGAGTCGTCATTAGCCCGCGGCCTGTGGATGAATTTGTTCCGCTGTCGAAAAGCATCGATGGCATGATAACCACACAGTATACCATGACTACGCTGGAAGAACTGGGACTCTTAAAAATGGATTTACTGGGCCTGCGCACCCTGACCGTGATCCAGGATGCGGCGAAGATGGTGGGGATGAGCGACCGGGATATGCTGGAGATTGATTACAACGATCAAAACGTGCTGGACATGATAAGATCCGGCAAGACGGCTGGGGTATTTCAGCTGGAAAGTCCGGGAATGAAGCAGTTTATGAAAAGATTGAATCCAGGGAATCTGGAGGACGTGATTGCGGGAATCTCCCTGTATCGTCCCGGCCCCATGGATTTCATTCCTAAATATATCGAAGGGAAAAATAACAGAAACAGCATTAGCTATGATTGTCCCCAGCTGGAGCCGATCCTGGCCCCGACTTATGGGTGCATCGTATACCAGGAGCAGGTAATGCAGATCGTGCGCAATCTGGCGGGCTATAGCTTTGGAAGAAGTGATCTGGTGCGCCGCGCCATGGCTAAGAAAAAGGCAAAGGTCATGGAGGCAGAACGCCAGAACTTCGTGCATGGCAACAAAGAAGAGGGAGTGAAAGGCTGCATTGAAAATGGCATTTCCGAAGAGCTGGCGAATAAAATCTATAATGATATGACAGATTTTGCAAAATATGCGTTTAACAAATCCCACGCCGCCGCCTATGCGGTAGTGTCATACCAGACCGCCTATCTGAAATATTACCATCCGCTGGAATTTATGGCGGCTCTATTAACTTCTGTCAGAGGGCAGGTGAATAAAGTAGTCGCTTATATTATGGACTGCCGCCAGATGGAGATTGAGGTATTGCCGCCAGATGTAAACGAGGGCATGGGATATTTCTCGGTGGCAAAGGGAAAGATCCGTTTTGGGATGTCGGCTATTAAGGGCGTAGGGGATGCTGTGATCCAAAGGATCATCCAGGAAAGGGAACGGGGCGGAAAATATTCCTCCATGCAGGATTTCATGAGCCGCCTTACCTCCAAAGAGGTCAATAAGCATACTATTGAGAACTTTATTAAATCCGGGGCCTTTGACAGCCTGGGAGGCACCAGGAAACAGAAAATGGCAGTCTACCAATCTGTGATGGATTCTGTGAACCGGGAAAAAAAGGATTCTATGACTGGCCAGCTCTCACTTTTTGATATGGGGGACGAACAACTGCAGGATGCCAATAAAATTGATTTTCCGGACATTGGAGAGTATGAGAAGGAGGATTATCTGGCATTTGAGAAAGAAACCCTGGGAATCTATATCAGCGGCCATCCTCTTGAGGAATATGAGAAATTGTTAGAGAAGAACTGCACCAGGCATTCTCTGGATTTTGCAACAGAGGAGGAAGAGGGAGAATTAACAGGAATGGTTCGGGTAGAAGATGGGGAAAATGTTACCATAGGGGGTATGATTGTAGACAAAACGGTGAAAACTACCAAGCAAAACAAGGTGATGGCCTTTCTGACGATCGAGGATTTGTATGGGTCGGTAGAGGTTATCGTCTTTCCCAGAGAATATGAGAAGAAGAAGGAACTGCTGCAGCCGGACAGTAAAGTGTTTATCCGGGGGAAAGCTACTGTGGAGGAGGACCGGGGCGGTAAGGTCATCTGCCAGGATATCATTCCCTTTGACTCGATCCCGTGCGAACTTTGGATCCGTTTTGCCGATAAAGAAGATTTCCTGAAAAGGGAGCAGGGACTTTATGAGAAGCTTCTTCCTTTTGACGGAAGGGATACCGTATGCATTTATCTTCAGAAGGAGAAACAGATCAAACGCCTGCCCCGGAGCCGCAGCGTAGATGCCAGAAAAGCTCTGGGCATGCTGGAAAGGGAAGAAGGGATAGAACTGGCGCTGAAGGAACAGGCTTTATAAGCAGGGCTGCAAAAGGAAGTCCTCATAA
>CANPZE010000024.1 GCA_947589315.1 uncultured Lachnospiraceae bacterium
CCGAGCCGAGAGGCGTTCCTGAATGGAAAACCTATGCCAATCCCCGCGTCAAAAAGGGTACAGCGAAATTAATTGATCTGATCAGTGCCATTGACATCTATTGTGAAATGTGTTAGATTAATGGCTGTAGTTATAAGCATAATATTTTTTAGGAGGCAACTAGAAATGAAGGGTACTGTGAAATGGTTTAATGCAAAAAAAGGCTTTGGTTTCATTTCCGATGAGACTGGAAAAGATGTATTTGTACACTTTTCTGCTCTTCAGATGGACGGTTTTAAGGTTCTCGAAGAAGGCGAAAGCGTAGAGTTCGACGTAGTAAACGGCGAAAAGGGACCTCAGGCTGCTAACGTAGTAAAAGCCTAATTGCAGTAAACAAACAAAAGAGTTATAATCATTGCATAAACCATTTTAATTTTTGATAAAGATTTTTTATTTTAAGTTATTGGATTTGCGTATGAGGTGTAACCAAAAAAGGACTGGGATTCCAGTCCTTTTTTATTGCTGGGATTGAAATGATATCAGGAAGCCTCTTTATTTTAGCCGCATCCGATACACTACCGGCATATCGCTTTTCACAAAAGGAGCATGGATGACCATACGGTCTGCCTCCCTGGTATATTCCGGCCTCTCCTTGTATCCCAATACGCTACTTTTCTGTATTGTCATCCTTCTCTCCATTCTTCCCTATGCTGCTATTTTATTTTGCCTGCTCCTGCTCCTGGCGCACCAGACGGTACGACTTGTCCAGGCTGCGGTAAACGATATTCAATCCAAACTCCTGCAGGGCATGGATATCTTCGTAAATGCTTTTCCGCTCGCCAGCGATTCCGTGCTGCGCCAGCCATTTCAAAATATCCTGCATCGTCACCCCATGGTCTTCATCCGTGCCTTCTACAATAAGCTCCATAACCAGCAATAGTCTTAATCTCACGTTTTTCTCCATAGTAATCCCCCATTTCTTTCCGGCTTTTCTTAAACAGCCGGTTCACTGACACGGACAAGATTACTTTCCTCCGGCAATTCACTGAACTTCACTTCGATCTTCTGCTTTGGATGGGGGCAGTCGGATATCTCCTGCCCAAATTCATCCCTCATTGCCAACACCGTTACCTGCCGGTCCTGTCCGTCTGGTTTCATAAGCTCCACAACATCGCCCACACAGAACTTATTTCTCTGTTCCATCCGGGCATAGCCGTCCTCTGTAAGCTCTCCCACGATTCCCAGGTAGGTGTACTTCTTGACATAAGTATTGTTATCATAGATTTGCGCTTCATGGGTAGGGGGGCCATAGAAGAAGCCCGTGGTATATTGGCGATAGGTACATTTGGAGATCTCATCCATATAATACGCCTGCCGGGACTGATATAATTCCGGCGATGCAAAATAGTCATCAATCGCCTGGCGGTACGTCCTCGCCACATCTGCCACATACAGGGCAGTCTTCATCCTTCCCTCAATCTTAAAACTGTCAATACCTGCATCCACCAGATCCGGGATATGCTCTATCATGCATAAATCCTTAGAATTGAAAATATACGTCCCCCTTTCGTTTTCTTCCACCGGCAGATACTCTCCCGGCCGGCTTTCTTCCATAATATAATATTTCCACCGGCAGGGATGGGTACAGGCCCCAAGATTAGCATCCCTTCCAGTAAAATAGTTGCTCAAAAGACATCTTCCGGAGTAGGAGATACACATAGCGCCATGGATAAAGGTCTCGATCTCCAACTCTTCCGGAATATTTTGCCGGATCTCCTTGATCTCGGCTATAGACAATTCCCGGGCTGATACCACCCGCTTAGCTCCCAGCTGATGCCAGAAACGATATGTGCCGTAATTCACATTATTGCTCTGGGTGCTGACATGGATATCTATCTCCGGGCATATTTCCCGGGCAATCTGGAACACGCCAGGATCTGAAATGATCAGGGCGTCCGGCCCGATCTCCTTTAATTCCAGAAAATAATCACGGATTCCTTTCAGATCCCGGTTATGCGCCGTAATATTTGCGGTCACAAATACTTTTTTATGATGTTGATGGGCAAAGGCGATCCCCTCTTCCATTTCCTTCATAGAAAAGTTCTTCGCTTTGGCCCGCAGGCCATACATATCGCCGCCGATATATACAGCATCTGCGCCATAAAGGACTGCTATCTTAAGTACCTCAAGACTGCTGGCAGGCGCTAAAAGCTCCGGCTTAGTTCTCCCCGACATACTGTTCCTCCTTATCAATCCGCCTGCTCAGGACAACCCCGTCTCCCACTGGCAGGATTACAGTATCCCACTCCGGGGAATGAGTCAGATAGTATAAATACTCCCGCATCCGTCCATGGATCGTCCGGTCCCTCCTGGTCACCGCATACCGCGACTGAATAATATCTCCATCCTGCAGCACATTATCTGTCACCAACAGCCCGTCCCCGGAAAGCAGTCGGGTAACGTCCGGCAGAAAATTCATATACTGCCCCTTTGCGGCATCCATAAAAATAAAGTCAAAGCCTTCCCCCCGAACCGCCAATTCCTTCAGGATATCTGCTCCATCCCCTTCCAGCAGGCGTATCCTGTCCTGCTTTCCAAACCTGCGGTAATTAGCCTTCGCCGCCTGAATCCTTTGGGGAACCTTCTCTATCGTTGTAATCGGAGCCTGGCAAGACACGCATTCGCTCATCAACATGCTGGAAAATCCTACCCCGGTCCCAATCTCCAATATCCTGTCAGGACGTTGAAACCGCAACAGAAATCCCAGAAAGCTCTGCATAGACCGACGAATCACGGGAACCTCCTGCTCCACTGCCTCTTTCTCCAGCTCCCTCAGATATTCCGGCAGCTTCCAGGTCAGAGAATCCATATACAACGTCAATCTTTCATCAATGATCATCCTGTCGTCAGCCCTCCAAAAAATCGATATCCAGATCCACTTCCTCCAGAAACCGTTTCTGAAGCCTGCGGATCAGCTGGCAATACTGATGCTCTGCTGCCATAAACTCACTGGCAAGGCCATTGTTCTGCAGATCTGCAAATTCCTTCTGAAGATTGTTATTTTCATCGATCATATTTACGTTATCCGACAGCTGCAGCACAATGCTTCGCCGGCGGAATTCTCCGATCCTGTGATACAGATCCTGCTGTTTCTTCACACTCTCCAACAGGTTCTTATACTGATTATATTCCTGGCTGCGTTTAACGACCTCCAGCAGCTGTTCCATCAGCAGCTCTGCCTCACCGCTCATGCCGTAGTCCTCCTTTTGTCTATTCTACCTCCATGATCACCGGCAGGATCATAGGATTTCTCTTCATCTTTTTCCAGAGATAATCGCTCAGGCTGTCTTTAATCTCTGATTTAATCTTGGACCAGTCTGACACCTGGTTATCCAGACATCTTTCCAGCGCTGCATAGACAATGCTCTTGGCCTCATCCAGCAGATACTCGGACTCCCTCACATAGACAAAGCCCCGGGATACAATATCCGGCCCAGCCAGCAGCTGGTTCGTATATTTCTCTAAAGTCAGGACAATAATGATCAAGCCATTCTCGGACAAATGCTGGCGGTCCCGGAGAACAATGTTCCCCACATCGCCAACTCCCAGGCCGTCTACCATGATGCCTTGCGCCTGTACCTTCCCTACCAGCGCAGCATGATCCGGATCAATCTCCAGCACATCCCCAGAGGAAAGGACGATCGTATTCTCCTTGGGGACTCCCATCTGCTGCGCCAGCGCAGCATGGCAGGCCAGATGGCGGTATTCCCCATGGACCGGGATCGCATATTGCGGTTTGGTCAGGGCATAGATCAGCTTGATCTCTTCCTCGCTGGCATGTCCGGATACATGCGTATCCTGTACGATTACCTTGGCCCCCTTGGCAGACAGTTCATTGATCACCTTCGCCACAGATTTCTCATTGCCGGGAATCGGACGGGAACTGAAGATCACAGTGTCTCCCGGCACAATAGACACCTTCCGGTGGATATTGGCCGCCATCCTGGACAATGCCGCCATCGCCTCGCCCTGGCTTCCTGTAGTGATCAGCACCAGCTTCTCCGGCGGATAATTCTTCATATGCTCCAGGTCGATCAATGTATTGTCGGGGATCGTAAGATACCCCAATTCTGCAGCTGTAGTGATCACATTCACCATACTGCGTCCTTCGATCACTACCTTCCTGCCATACTTCACGGCAGAATCCACAATCTGCTGGACACGGTCCACATTAGAAGCAAAAGTCGCTACAATAATGCGGCTCTGCACATTATCGGCAAAAATATTATCAAAGGTCTTACCAACAGAACGCTCTGACATAGTATGACCCGGTTTCATTACATTGGTGCTGTCTGCCATCAACGCCAGCACGCCCTTCTTGCCCAGCTCTGCAAACCGGGGAAGATCGATAGGCTCCCCGAATACCGGCGTATAATCCACCTTAAAATCACCGGTATGGACAATGATCCCCACCGGGGAAAAGATTGCCAATGCTGCCGCATCCGAAATACTGTGGTTCGTACGGATAAACTCCACACGGAAACAGCCCAGAGTCACAGACTGTCCATACTTTACTACCTTGCGCTTCATAGGCTTTGGCAGCGTGTGTTCCTTGAGTTTATTCTCGATCAACCCCATAGTCAGCTTGGTGGCATATACCGGCACATTAATCTCCCGCAGCACATAGGGCAGTGCGCCAATATGGTCTTCATGACCATGGGTGATGACAAAGCCTTTTACCTTGTCGATATTTTCCTTCAGGTAAGTGACATCGGGAATGACCAGGTCAATCCCCAGCATGTCATCTTCCGGAAAAGACAGGCCGCAGTCCACTACCACAATACTGTCTTCATACTCAAAGGCGGTAATGTTCATACCAATCTGCTCCAGACCGCCCAGAGGAATGATCTTCAGCCCTTTCCCGATAGACGGTTTTTCCTTTTTGGTAAAATGTCCCGCTGCCGGCAGCTTCTGTCCCTCTTCTGCCTCTGCCCTATTGTCCTTAGACGCCCTGTTTCTGGGAATGCGGCGTTTGTCCGTAGCTTCTGCTGCTGTCTTAGTCGTTTTCCTCACCCTCTTCACAGCCGGCTTCTTCTCTGCTGGCCAGCTTTCTGTTATACCGTTTTCAGTTTCCCTTTTCAATGAAATACCCTGCCTTTCTTATTGCATTATTTTGCATTATTACGAAAATAAGACGCAATCCCCCCTGGGTATGAAAGCGTAATAATGCTTCTATTTTTTGACGTAAAGGAAACAGTTCAGGCAGACTTCCCCCATATAACAGACTACACCTTGAAAAAAGAAAATGGCCGGAAATATCACTTGCGTCCGATTCCTGATATTCTCTAACACCATTCAGCCCCAGTCTCCACCGATGGGACACGGGCTGTCATATTCTTTCTTTCCCAACAGCTAAGGCCGTTATCAGGGCAGTCTTCCTCCCCATTCCGTTTACAGTTCTATATCAATATCATCGAGCAGCTCTTCAAACACCTTTGAAAGCGCTGATAATTCATGATCATCATCAACTAATTCATAGACCGCCTGATCCTCATCACCTGTCAGCTCCCGCATAATATAAGCTTGCGCTTCCTCTGCAGAATCCTCTCCATCTGTCACCAGTAGATAATTCACTCCGGCGATCATGGTCTGTTCTATTACAAAAAATGAAACCTCTTCTCCCTCATCTGTAGTAAATATAATCTTGTCCTGCTCCTCCATCCAAGCATCCTCCTGTTCCTGTTCTCAGGAATCCTTCTTCTCCATACTGTCTAAATATCCTTGCAGGATCAAGGCTGCTGCCAGCTTGTCAATATATATCTTCCGGTTCTCCTTCCTGACCCCGCCTTCTTCCAATACGGCAGCCGCCTCCGCAGTCGTCAGCCGCTCATCCTGATAGACCACCTCAATACCGGTACGCCTCTCTACTTTGTCCCCAAATTCCCGGGACTTCCTACACCGTTCCCCTTCCTCATTATCCATTTTCTTGGGAAGGCCCACTACGATCCGCTGCACATCGTTTTCAGCGATCAGTTCCTCTATCCTGGCCAGAGTCCGCCGGAGCTTATCGGTACGTTCTCTGCGAATGGTTTCCACCGGCTGGGCAGTCAGCTGCAGCTCATCGCTGATGGCTACTCCTACCGTCTTGTCCCCATAATCAAGCCCCATAATCCTCATATAAAGTATCCTTCCTGACACAATTCCCATTTATGCAAAATTATTTTTAATATAATCCTCCAGCAGAAGTTCAATGATCTCATCCCGTTCCACACGCATGATCAGGCTCCTCGCCCCTTTATGGCTGGTAATATATGTGGGATCTCCGGACATTACATATCCCACGATCTGATTGACCGGATTGTATCCTTTCTCCGTCAATGCTTCATAAATCCTGGCGATCACATCGCGAACCTCTATTTCCTGTTCCTTCTGTACCTTAAAATACTGAGTATTGCTTATTTCCTGCATAATGGCACTCCTTCCATTCTTCCACGTACCCTTCCCCTCAGTCACAAGGATACATCTGAGGGTATCTACACCTTATAGTAATATATCTAACTGCAAAAAACAACTATTTTTTCTTATTTATAGTTTCCTGACGTTCTATCGGGTCTCCTGACAGAACTCCCGGAACAATTTGTCCTACAATACGGACATTTCCAATCGTATTGCAGAGAGATATATCCTCTGGGTTCCCCTCCGTTTCCATTCCGATCCTTACATATCGTTCATTGTAACCCATCAGATATTTTTTATCCCCGATTTCTGTGATTTCTTCCCACAACACCTGTTCTGTCCGGCCGGCAAACCAACTTTGGTAGTGTTGCTCCAGCTCGGCCCCCAGCTTTAAGAGCCGGTCGCTCCGTTCCCCTTTGGCCTGCTGGGAGAGCTGCCCCTCCATACGGTCTGCCGCTGTTCCCCGGCGGCGGGAATATTTGAATACATGGATCTTGGCAAAGCCCGCCTTCTTTACAAAATCACAAGTCTCCTGAAATTCCTCCTCTGTCTCCTGGGGGAATCCCACAATGATATCCGTTGTAACCGCCGGATGATCAAAATACCGGCGCAGCAGTTCCACCTTCTCCAGATATTCCTCCGCAGTATAATGGCGGTTCATCCGCTGCAATACCCTGTCGCTGCCACTCTGCAGGGACAGATGAAAATGGGGGCATATTTTAGAAATACGGGACAACGCCCGGGCAAATTCCGGCGTGATGATCCTGGGTTCTAAGGATCCCAGGCGAATGCGGGCAAGCCCCTCTATCTGGTTCAAGCCGGACAGCAACTGCAAAAGAGGCCTTCCTTCCAATTCCAGGAACCGGTCTGCCGTTATCCTGTCTGTAGCCTGCTCCAGATCCACCCCATAAGAAGACAGATGGATTCCGGTAACGACCACCTCCTGATATCCCTGTTGCGCCAGAGAGGCCGCCTCTCTCAGAACCTCCTCCGGCCGCCGGCTTTCCAAAGGCCCCCGCACGAAGGGAATGATACAATAACTGCAATACTGGTTGCACCCATTTTGCACCTTCAGATAGGAACGCGTATGCTCCTCCTGGCGGGCTGCCTCTGTTATGGAGCGTTCCATGTTGCCACCGCACCGGACGGCTTCTGCCCCACGCTCCTGCTTATCAGCCCAGGCCTGCTCTACCAGCTCCACCAGCTGCAGCTTTTCCTTATTAGAGAGAAATATATCCACACTGCCGTCTGCCGGATCCTGTTTTCCCCCAGAATCTACATAACACCCCGCCGCCACGATCACTGCCTCCGGATTCCTGTTCCGGGCCCGGCGCAGCATCTTCCGGGATTTTCGGTCTGCAATATTGGTTACTGTGCAGGTATTCACTACATAAACATCTGCCTTTTCCTGAAAGGCCGCAATTTCATGGCCTCTCTCTTCAAATTGCTGTTTCATTTTCTCTGTCTCGTAGGAATTCACCTTGCACCCCAATGTTAAAAATGCAATTTTCATCTTTTCCTCATTTCTGTGGGTTTTACCCTTCTTTTTCTCCATTTCTGGCATTCATCACCGATTTTTCCCCCCATTTTTTGGCAACATTGCACATTGACTTTTCACACAGTACTGACTACTATTAAGGTGTAAAACACTAATGGGGAGGTAAGCATATGAAAACAGTTAAGATTTCATTAAACTCAATCGACAAAGTAAAAGCATTTGTAAACGATGTATCCAAGTTCAGCACTGATTTCGATCTGGTGTCCGGAAGATATGTGATCGATGCAAAGTCCATCATGGGTATCTTCAGTCTGGATCTGTCCAAGGCAATCGACCTGAACATCCATGACGATGACAATCTGGATGAGATCCTTAAAGTGTTAGCTCCTTACATTGTAGAGTAATTTACATCTGCTTTTCGGGAATTTCCACAAAAGTATTGTGAAATTCCTTTTTTCAAAGGCAATCATGAGAACACCTGGCAACAGGCGTTCTCTTTTTTTGTCTATGCCTTCAGCGTCCCTGCGATATCCCGCTCTTTTATTCGTCAATCTCCACAACTTCAACGGTTTCAAACGCCTGCTGGAGAAGCTGGCCAATCTTCTCCTCCAGTTTCGTCTCAGAATGGCGTATCACCTTAGCATTTGGCTTGGTCACCGGATGCTTGGCCACAAAGATCGTACAACAATCCTCATAGGGAAGGATCGAAGTCTCATAGGTGCCAATCTTCTCCGCCAGATTCATAATATCCTGTTTGTCAAAGCCAATCAGCGGGCGGTATACCGGGATTGTGCATACTTCATTGGTAACTGCCAGGCTGTGCATAGTCTGGCTGGCCACCTGTCCGATGCTTTCTCCTGTGATCAGTCCCAGGCAATCATTCTCCTCAGCCAGCTTCTGGGCTATCCTCATCATGTAACGGCGCATGATAATAGTCAGTTCCTCATGGGGGCATTGCTCATAAATATACATTTGAATATCTGTAAAATTCACTATATGCAATCGGATCGGCCCGGAATACCGAGAGACTTGCCCGGCCAGATCGATCACCTTCTGGCGGGCCCGCTCACTGGTATAAGGGGGAGCATGGAAATATACTGCATCCAGGTACACTCCCCTTTTGGCGATCATATAGCCTGCCACCGGGCTATCGATCCCGCCAGACAGGAGCAGCATGGCTTTTCCGTTTGTTCCCAGGGGCATCCCCCCAATTCCCGGAATCACCACGGAATAAATAAACGCCTTTTCCCGGATTTCCACCCATACCCTCACCTGTGGTTTGTGGACGTCTACCCGAAGCTGAGGGAAACGGTCTAACAAATAAGCTCCCATTTCCACACAGATCTCAGGCGATGTATAGAGATACTGTTTATCACTCCGCTTTGCCTCTACCTTGAAGGTAAAATCTAATGCATCATAGTGCTTTTCCAAAAAATCCCCCGCCGCCTGAGTGACGCTTTCCCAGGATTTGTCCTCTACCACATCCACAGGACAGACGGCTGACACGCCAAAGATCCGGCATATTGTCTCCGTTATCTCGTCTGTGTCAAAATCTCCCCGGGCCTCCAGAAAAATCCTTCCCTGCTCTTTATCCACCACAAAGTCTCCCTCCAGAGGGTCCAGCCTTCTGCGGATCTGATCGCACAGGGCATTTTCAAATTTATAGCGATTCTTCCCCTTAATTCCGATCTCTGCATATTTTACTAAAAATGCCTGATACATATATCTCTATCCTCCTATTTTTTTACAAAACGCCGTAAAGTAGGCAATGCCTCCCTCACCATTTTCAGGGCATATTCTATTTCCTCTGGAACCGTATCCACCGATATGCTGAAGCGCAACGTAGAATCCAGCAATTCCTCACTGACCCCCACTGCCTGCAGAGTGCCGCTCAGGGCCGGATGATTAGAGGAACAGGCCGATCCTGAAGATACATAGACTCCTCTTCTGGCCAATTCGTTCAGCAGGACTTCACTTTTAATCCCCTGGAAACCTGCGCTGACAATATGGGGAGCTGTCTCTTCCAGAGAAAGCCCTTCCATGCCATGTATCCGCACGCCGCCTATTTCTTGCCCAATCTCCTGGAGGCCCTGTACTAACCTTTCTTTTAATTGATATAATCCTTTCTGTTTCTCGGAATGTCCCTGATAGATCAGGCGCACCGCTTCCCCAAGTCCGGCAATCCCCGGTACGTTTTCCGTCCCTGAACGCATTCCCCGCTGCTGCCCGCCTCCAAACAGGATCGGGCTGATCTTTACTCCTTCCCCCACATAGAGAAAGCCGGTTCCCTTGGGCCCATGAAGCTTATGGCCGCTGGCAGACATCAGATCGATCCCCAGCCGCCTGGGGATGATCCTGTATTTTCCATAAGCCTGTATGGCGTCTACATGGAAAAGGATCTGAGGACTGTACCCATGGATCGCTTTCCCCAGCCGGGCTATATCCTGCACTGCCCCAATCTCATTATTAACATACATAACCGATACCAGCAGGGTATCCTCCCGAAGCGCCTGAGACAAAGCTTCTAACGATACTCTCCCCCGGGAATCTACCGGAAGATACGTCACCTCATATCCCTGCTTTTCCAGAAAAACCAGAGGCTCGTACACAGAAGGATGTTCGATCTGCGTAGTGATAATGTGTTTCCCTGCCCGGCGATTTGCCAGAACCGTTCCCAGAAAAGCCAGATTATTGGCCTCCGTCCCTCCGGAAGTAAAGATGATCTCTCCCGCCTGGCATTTGAGGCTGGCAGCAATCTTCTCCGCTGCCTGCCGGACCTGCCGTTCCGCCTCAATCCCTTTTGTATGGCGGGAAGAAGGATTCCCATACTCCTCCTCCATCATCTTTACCATAATATCGCAAACCTCCGGGAATACCCGGGTGGTCGCCGCATTATCCAAATATGCCTCCATGTGCTCTCCTATCTTTGCATCTGAAACATCAGGATGGACAAGAGAGCCATCCCTGCTGTCTCTGTTCTCAGGATCCGTTTCCCCAGGGTGAGCGGATGAGCTCCCAATGCTCTGGCCGCCTCTACTTCCTCTAGCTCAAAGCCCCCCTCCGGGCCAATAAAAATCCCCAGGCTTTTACTGCCGCATGCCTCTGCCACAATCCGGCGGGAATCCTGGATCCCCTCCTGCAGCTCGTACGGAATCATATTGTACTCTAAGGAAGCGGCCATGTCAAACGCCTCTTCCATGGTTACCGGCGCACAGACCTGGGGAACTATTCCCCGATCGCACTGCTTGGCTGCGGCTTCAGCAATAGCCTGCCACCGTTCCTGCTTCCTTTGCAGCTTCTTTTCCTCCTGCAAACGTACCACGCAACGCTTCATCATTACCGGCACAATCCGGTATACTCCTAATTCTACCGCCTTTTGAATAATAAATTCCATCTTTTCCTTTTTGGGCAGTCCCTGAAACAAAGTAATCTGTGTATCCAACTCCGTTCCGGTGGCCTGGACCTTCTCTATGGAAAGAATAACCTCTCCAGGAGACAGGGCTTGAATCCGCCCAATATAATCCATCCCGGCTTTGTCACAGGCTGTCAGCCAGTCTCCCTGCTGCAGGCGCAGTACATTTTTGATGTGATTTACATCCGAACCGGTGATAGACACCTGGCCATCCCGAATCTGCCCCGGCCCTACATAGAATCGATACAAGCAAATTCCTCCTTTTCTGCTCTGTCCGGTCCAGCCACCCAGAAAGACCTCTGCCTGCATCTTACTGCAGACAGAGGTCTCTCCGGATACATATGGACTAATATTTGCATAAACTATGATATCCTATGATTTCCCAGGAATCCTACAGATATTTGTCTAAGGTTCCATTGGATGTTCCCAGGATGGAGTATGTTCCATCATAGGTATAAGAGGAAGCATGATTATTGGTATATGCCTGGCTGTTTGCAAGCTTATAGCTTTCTCCTGCCAGCATCTGGATCCTGTCACCGTAAGAACCATGCCCTGCAAACAGGGAATTGATCGTAGTCACGGCAGCCTTACCCAGCTTTTCTTCGTCAAGTACCAGCTTATTGCCCTCGCCAATAGTAATACCAATCTCCCTTAACAGATTTGCATTACCAGAGGTAGCTTTTACCATGCTGAGAGTCTTTCTCAGGATAGATGTGGAATCCAGATCCCCTGCGCTATCCAGATAGGCATTGTAGCTCTCTACAAACTGCTTTACTGCGCCGGTGATCTTCTCGTTATCATAAACGTCCTTGCCGTTCTCATCAGTACCGGTACTCTCATATAGAGACTTGCTGGTCAGGGCAGCCAACGCATTATTCAGATTCTCTGCATTGGCCTTAGTGTTCAGCAGGTCAACGGAAGAATCTACCGGCTCATTCTCTTCTGTCTCCTCTGCCTCTTCCTTAGCATAATATGCTTTCAAAAGCTTTTTATAAGCGCCGCTCTGGATCAGGGAATAATCCCCTAATATGTTAGAGCCGCCGGACGCAGTTGTATTTGCTGTGCCAAACATTGAACTATAAAAATCGTAACCGGAATTGCCATTTCCAATACCATCTAATGCCATAGTATCACTCCTCTTCTAAACCTTAACTAAACAAAAGACACACTTCTATTATCTATATCGTATCTTTTTACGAATTCTTAACCCCATTTTGGAACAAATTTCTAGTTTTGTCAAGGGAGGCGCAGCAAATGATCCGGGATCCGCTTCGATTATCTGATGCAGTACCGCGCGCCAATTATGAATTTATTTCCAAAAGGGTATCGCACAGATATTTCATATCCTTTTCGTCATATCTTTGATCAATCGGTAAAGGCAGAATATCATTTGCCATGTGATATTCCAGGCTGTCAGATGGCAGATCTTCTAAAACATTCGGCCATAATACCGGAATATAAATTTTTTGGGCAATTAATTTTTGGCGTAATGCAGGGGCGTTCTGGCAGCGGAAGGGGTACATATAGGTGCCCGGACGCTCCTGCAGCGGCCAAAGGTTATACTGTCCCAGGCGCTTGGATAAATAGGAAAAATTTGATTCACGGACCTGCCTTACCCAGCTGTAATCCACACCCCGCAAAATGTTCCTGGAAAAAGGAGACATTTCCTTTAATCCCTCATCATTTAATTCTTTTTCCCGATGGGCAAATTCTGAATAAAATGCATCAGCCGTTTTTTCATAGCGTCCGACCATGTATCCGATACGGTGATAGGAATATGCCGTTTCCAGAGTCCTGTCCAGACGGATATCCGTATAGAGATATCCTCCGTCTGCCACGCCAAAATATTTTCTGGCATTATATACCGTGTCAATGCCGGAAAGGGGCCGGGTAAAGAAATCATGGGTATTATCTAAAATAATATTTCCCCACAATTCCTTGTAATGCAGGATTTCCTCTTCACCAAGCTGTCCATAATAATTGACAATCCAAATCGCTTCATCCTCCTGAAGCTCTTTTGAAAAGATGGGCCTGCCTGTTTCCGTTATATGATAAAAATCAATCTCTATATGGATTTTTTTCAGCAGGTTTTTTATGCAGTCGCACAAAAAATAAGGGATATATAGTTTTCGGTATTGCTTTGTTTCGGTCAAGTAGCAGACAGCATTTCTGGAAAGATTTAGGGGGACTGCCGCTTCATGATATTCTCTTCCATGAAATTTAAGCTCAAATTCAAAATAACCACCAATTTCTTTCATGCTTCTGTACCTTCTGCCTTTCTGTTAATAGCCAAATTGTTTTGCTGTATCAAAATATTTCAGGTCTGACGCAATCCGTTCTTTAATATCCTCTGGAAGATAATAAGTTCTTTTCCTTTCCTGGCCTTTCTGACGATAAACGCCGTATATGCTATCGACTGTGATCCTTTGGGAGTCCAAAAGGAAGCTCCGGGTCTGCTCTGTAAACGGCATACCGGCAAAATCAAAAAGTTCTTTTACTGTCGATTCTGCATCTTCTTCCAGGTCCTCATAACGTACCGTCCGAAATCTATCAGGATATTTTTTTTGCATATCTGCATTTAGTTTTAAAAACTCCTTCCACTTGTAATATCCAAAGTAATTTTCTGGCCGGTATTCATTTTTGCTGGTCGCCAGGTCCCATTCTTTATATATATCCCATTCCGGTTTGTATTCAGAGGGTGCATTGATCCAGGATTCCAGCACATCATAGGGATTTCTGACAATCCCAATAATATGGATTTTCTCATACCTTTGCAACAAAAGAGGAATGGTATAGCAGTACCGTCCTTCCTTATAAGCCAGTATGGACGGGGAAGCTTCTTTTTTCTCAAAAGACGGATATACGCCGCTTTTCCTTTTGTCTATCTGATTGAGAAATTCATCCTCATTTTCCCTGTATAATTCCTGAAAAAATTCTTCTATCTCTTCGCCTGTGCTATCCAACTTAATGCGGTCTTTAAACCGATAAGAAAATAATGGCTGAAAGCGGAATACCGCATCAGGGCAGCTGTCCAGGATTTGTCCCAGCCATGATGTTCCGGAGCGCGGCACCCCATATAAAGCAACTACGTTTTGGAACATAATTTTCTCCTTTCTCCGTTACACCTGCGCATATAAAGTCAGGCAGGCAGGCATACAGCGGTTATACCGTAGGAATAACCGGTATTCGGGAACCGTTTTTTTAATATATTGCGGGATCCGAATCAATCCCCATTCATCAAAGCCTACCACCACAGCTAAGCGAGGCTGGTTTTTCTGTAAAAGCTTTTCTGCTCCTGCCAGTGTTTCCAGCGCACCATGCATAAAATTAATTTTCAGCAGGGTAACGGTTTCATTTTCCAGTATATTATCCAGAGTATCTACAGGAATGGTAATGCCGTTTGCCTTCAGGGATATGCTGGAACGCTTTTCCTCTTCCCCGGTAAAGGAGAGGGTAGTTTTTTTGTCCCAGGTTCCTATTGGGAAAAGCTCCGTACGTTCTAATGATGCGCTTTTAACATATTCCTTTAGGCGCTGGAAGTTCTTTTGCTCCGGTTCAAAGGCAAATATCCTGTCATAAGAATGATTACATTCCTGAAGGAAAAGACGGATGCTGTCTCCATCAAAAGCCCCCACATCTACATAACGCTCTTTTCCACCGGCCTGGTAAATGTCATTCCTAAAATAATTTTGTTCTTGGCGGATGCATTGTTTCACATATCGGATATCATTGCTCATTCTGGTATTCAGATAAGCAATCATCGCATGACGGGATTCCTCATCCGCGAATAAGCGATAGCTGGCGTAATATTCTTCCAGATGCTCTTTTACAAATTGCTCTGGTATCGTTTCATATTGTTCATAAAATATGCTGACAAAATAGTACATTTTATGAATCTGTTTTTCCTTTTGCAAAAGTGCGTCTCCCAGATCAAAATTTGAATGTCCCAGTATCACATTAAATTCTGAAAAATTCTTTTTCACTTCCTCAAAGTCGGTAACGCGCAGATTGCCCAGGTATGTTTCCTCCTGCAAGCCGTCTACCCATGCCATGGCGATTGGAATTTCATTTTGTTCCAGGTATTGCTTCACGGCCTCGGCCACATCGCCGGCTCCCCATAGTACCAAAGGAAGTTTTTCTTCTTTTAGGCTCTTTAGAATATTGCCTGCATTATTTCCGAAAATCAGCTGACCTTCCATTTCCATTTTTGTCATGTTTTGCCTCCTGTCCTGTTATCCCAATAATGTTACCAGTATGCTGTACATTTCTTTAATTTCCTTCTCCCCAATATCCTGATGGACCGGAAGGTTTAATATAGAGGAGGAAATTTGCCGGATCGTTTCATCGTTTATTTTGCTGATCGGTGGAATCATCGTGTGATAGAGGCTGATGGTCCCATAACCCAGGCGGTTTAACTCCAGATAGACCGAATAGCGGTCTGCCCGTTTTAGTAATATTGGGAGGGATTGGGGCGTTTGCCCGTGGTAGTGGGAAGAAGGCCTTAAAAGCTCAATGCGCATGTCTTCCTGAAGAAGCTGTTCCCAATATAAAGCATTTTGCTTTCTTTTGTCCGCAATATGTTTCCAGTGATATTGGTAATAAGGGTATGCTTCCTGTTGGGAAGAGAAGCGTTTCCACCAGGGCCAGTCTGTCCGGGTTGTTGCCGCTGCTCCTCCGGCTGCAAAGGGCAGCATTTTATGAAAGGAATAGAAGACGCAGCCGCTTTGGCCGCATTTGCCATCGACCAGATGTGTATATAAGGCGTGGGCGCAATCCTCAATCACCAATACATCCTGCTCCTTTAACAGCGTAAGAAGCTGCTGATAAGCGGGATCCACATATCCGAAATAATGTACCAGCAGAAAGGCTTTTCGTCCTGGGATCTTCTGTAATTGCTCCTGAACATCTTTTAAATCAATTTCCAGCCTTGCCCCAAAACGGTAAAATACATGTTTAATCCCCAGTGTACATACAGGATCGTAAATTCCGCTTCCTTCTTTTGGGGAGATGCCAATATACATTGGAAGAAGCAAGGTAAAGGGGCCATCCTCGCCATATGCTTTCAGCATCGCCTGAAATGCCATCCTGGCGCTGGAAAAATATTTGATATCCCAATATTGATTTTCCTGTTTCGTTGCTTTTTTTTCAATATGCGTTATGTCCATTTATATGTCCTTTCTTCCTATGATATCAAATTCTCTCATCATGCCCTGGATTTCTTCCGGGCTATTGAACATCATAACGTCTAAAATAGATAATGCCGGTTCAAATGCATTTTTCTTTTGGGGGTATTCCCGCAACCGCATCTGCATGAAGTAAAGCTGTAACTGGTTTTTCTCATACTTAGACCGGTCAAAGAAGCTGATCCCTCCGGCCGGATTCCAATATTCCGATGCTCCCGGGATTGCCCGGCAGATATGCAGCGCCCATTCATCGGCGCTTTCCGGCGTATCGATCGTCAGGTGCATTTCTGAAAAGACTTTAATAGGAGTAGTAATTCCCAGGTAACTACAGGTTGCCTGCAGTGTCTCATAATTGCATTGCACAATGTTTTCAAATTCCTGCCCCAACGCAGCTTCGACTAACTGCCTTACCTTGTAGTAATAGGGGGCGCCTTTGTAGTAGGTGAGCTGGGATAGTATTTTCGCTTTCCAGTTTTCCGTATTTCTGATCTGAATATCCTTGATCAAGGTGTCCCTGGAGTGCTTCTGCAACGGCACGGAAATATAAGTCCAACCGCCCGATTGCTTTAAAATCCTGTTCCGCTCAATCCAACCGTGCCGGATAAATTGAACCTCATCCAGCAGGATAAAAGTATCGACTTGTTCAATTAGCGCTAAATAGCCAATATATGGGAAAAAATACGGCTGCATAATTCCTATTTTCATAAATCGCGTTCTCCTTAAAATTTAATCAGTTCATCTTTCTTTCCAGTAATATTTTTGTAAAAACGGCTGATCACCAGATAGAAAAACCATCTGGCATATAGAAACGGCTGGCCGCTGCTCCGGATAATATTTTTCACAACCTGCAGGTTTTTTTTGTTTTTCTCCCGATACCATTTAAATACGGCAGAAGCAAATATTCTTTTTTTCCGTGCGGTGTAATCAATGCTGTACTCCTGGTTTAAGACTCGTTCTACTTCTACGGTGCTGCGGAACAGCGCATCCCGGTTATTGTTCTGTTCCTGCCGGGAGCTAAAGCTGGAGGAATCCGTGGCTACCACCTTGCGATAGCACCCCATATATTCCGGCATGCAATAGCAGGGGCCGTTCAATATCAGCAAAGCCTGAAATGTATAATCCATTGCCGTATGAGGAAAAGTAATCCAAAAATCTGTGTTGATGCTTTTATCAAGGAAAATATTCTTACATAAAATGGTACTTACATGAGACAGCATCAGCCCTTTTTCTAAAATTTCCTTTGTGTAAGGATTATCCTGGAAGAACTGGCGCTCGAAATCCCGGTCATAATAGATTTGTCCCTGGCGGTCCACTGTATGGAAACGGTGCGCGCAGGCAATATATTCCGGATGGCTTTCTAAAAAGTCTACCTGCTTCTGCAGCTTTTTATTATCTGTCCAATAGTCATCGCCTTCCAGATGTATCAAATAGCGTCCTCTGGAATTACATCTTAGTTCATAGCCATTTTTTAACGCACCTATATTTTTCTCTCTTGCAAAGACACGGAAGACGTCCGGCTTGAGTTTTTCATAGTGGCGAATAATGGAAAGGGAATTGTCCTGCGAGTGGTCTTCTCCGATTAGCAGTTCATATCGAAAATTTGTTTCCTGTGCCAGTACGCTTTCCAGGGCTTGTGGTAGAAATTCCTCATGATTGTATACCATCATGATGATGCTGACCATGATTTCTCCCTTGTTCTTTTCCATAGTAGTTTCCCCTCCATATTGTCTTCTTATATTAGTTCAGCAATACGATCTACGTCTGCCATTTCCAAATCTGCATAAAGCGGCAGTACCAGAACTCTGGATGCGTAGTCTCTGGCTTTCACCAATGGCACACTCCGATATTTATTTTTGAAACAAGCGGCATCGGAAGTAAGAGGGTAAAAATATTTTCGGGCATGCACGCCATGCTCCAAAAGCCGGGCGTAAGTCTGTTTCCTTTTTTCTTCCGATTCCAATAGGATAGGAAAATATGCATAATTGGGTTCTATATCCTGCGAATAGGTATTTAGGCGGATTTCCGGCCTATTTTTTAGGAGCTGGGAATAATGTTCCCATACTATTTTTCTTTTTTCGATTTCTTCTTCCATATGGCGTAAATTGCACAGGCCCATGGCAGCTTGAAATTCATTCATTTTTGCATTGGCGCCTACCGAGACTACAAGTTCCTCTGAGCGGATCCCGAAGTTTTTAAGATTGTAAAGCTCTTCCCATTTCTTTCGGTCACGGCAGCATATGGCGCCGCCCTCGATTGTGTTATATACCTTGGTGGCATGGAAGCTGAATATTGATAAATCTCCAAATCGGCCTACTCCCTGGCCATGGTATTTTTCCCCAAAGGCATGGGCGGCATCATAAATCACCTTTAAGTCATATTTGTAAGCGATATTATGTATTTTTTCTATATTGCATATATTTCCGTAAACATGGACAGGCAGGATGGCTACGGTATTTTCCGTAATCAAATCCTCTATTTTGTCTTCATCTATGGTATAATCTTCCTTTATATCGCAAAATATAGGGATCAGTCCATTGCGCAGAATAGCGTGGGTAGTCGAAATAAAGGTAAACGGCGTTGTAATGATTTCGCTTCCTGCAGGAAATTTCATGGACTGGATGGATAATTCCAACGCCATATGCCCATTCGAGGTTAATGATATATATTCCGTTTCCAGATATGCAGCTAAGTTCTGCTCCAGTTGTTTATGGTAGGTTCCCATGTTGGTGAGCCAATGGGAATCCCATAAAGGCCGGATCATTTCTATGTATTCTTCTATTGGAGGCATAGAACTTCTTGTCACCAAAATTTCTTTTTTCTGATTCACTGTAGAAGCAAAACGATTTTTTGACGTATCAAGCCCCTTTTTCATATGATCAGATTCCTTTCTCTGTTCGGATTGTAATATCCTTAAGTTCCTAAACTTAGGGATAAATTCAATTAAGCGTGTTACAATAGATGAAAAACGGAGGAAACCATATATGAGAAAAGAGAACGATATCACGGTAAGAGAATGGGTAAAATACTGGTTGGAAAAGCAAAGGATATATATTAAAACTTCCACTTATGCAACCTATTCAAATGAGATTTCTAACCATATTGTTCCATATTTTGGAGATATGCCATTAAAAAGTGTTAATAGCAATGTAAATCAAGAATTTATATTACATTTATCAGAAAATGGGCGGTTGGATAAGAAAGGCGGATTAGCTGCAAAAACAGTGAAAGACATTTTTGATTTATGGATATCTATTATGAAAGACGCTGCAAAGGAATATCATATAAATTTAGGCATAGAAAAATATAAATATCCAAAAAACAGCAGAAAAGAAAATAAATGCCTGACGAAAGAGCAGCAAAACAATATAATGGCGCTTTTAGAACAAAATTTAGTATTGTACAATGTAGGGATTTTGCTGGCTCTGACAACTGGTATGCGCATTGGTGAAATCTGTGCTTTACAGTGGAAAGAAATTGATTTAAAAGCTCAGACCATTATCATCACTAAAACCTTGCAAAGAATATATACAAAAGATGGAAATAAAGGAACTTCACAAATACTGATCACTTCGCCCAAATCCCAAAACTCTATTCGTGAGATTCCAATTCCTTCTAAAATGACGCAGATTTTGAAACAATTCCAAAGCAGTAACGATACATTCTTTTTAACAGGAAAGGCAGATAGATATACAGAGCCTCGAGTATATCGGGAATACTATAACCGCTTGATGCGAAGGAATCATATGCTATACGTTTCCTTTCATGGGTTAAGGCATACCTTTGCCACACGTTGCATAGAAGCGGGGTGTGATTATAAGACTTTGAGCGAAATACTGGGGCATGCTGACGTAAGTACAACCATGCGCCTATATGTTCATAGTGATTTAAAAAAGAAACGAGAATGCATTGAAAAGACACAATCTTTTATTTGCTCTTAGCAGAAACTAATGATTTTTCAAAAAATGCCGATATAATATTTGTATTATTATGAAAACTTATCCTTAAGTTTAGGAACTTAAGGACATCCTGATGATTTACATTATACATTTTGGGAGGATATTATGGAATTAGTCAGCATTGTAATACCAAACTATAATTATGGGCATTTTATCCGGGAGACTCTGGAAAGCGCTGTACACCAGACCTATCCTAATATAGAAATTATTGTTGTAGATGACTGTTCTACAGATAATTCTGTGGAAATCATTACAGAGTATGCAAATGCATATAAAAACGTATCTCTATACCGCAATGAAGCCAACTTAGGAGTGGTTGGCAACCACAACAAAGCGGTCAGCTTGAGCAAAGGAACTTATATATGCGTTCTTTCGTCTGACGATTACCTCGATCCACATTTTGTGGAAGAATGCGTCCACAAGTTTTGGGAACACCCTTCTGCAGGCATGGTGGTGTCTGCTATGCATCTGGTTGATGATAAAGGTAATGTTACAGATGCCCCAAACTATTATGGTAAAAGCTTTATCTGCAAAGGCATTTATCAATGTAAGGTATTTTTGATGTCAAATACTTTTGTACCGTCACAAGTTTTATTCCGCCGGAAATGTATTGAAGACCCTGAAGTAGGCGGCGCTTTTACTGATTTTGCAGATACCTTTATTGATACCGAATTATGGTATCGGATCTGCCTGCACTATGATTTTCTGTATTTTGATAAACGTCTCTGCTACTACCGCAGTTATATTGGCAGTTACTCTAAATCTTATAATAATCTGAAAGGAGCCATGCAATATTATCTACTGCGGCAGAGATGGTTACAGCTAGCAAAAGGCAACGACTATCTGCAGAGTTTTGGAGAGGAAGCGATTCATCGAACTCCACTGTTCTGTATCCGAAGCATCCGTCAGCTGCTTACTCACGGCGAGGAAAATGTTTCTAATTTTGCTACGGCAAAACGCTATCTACGTCTGGCGGAAGCAATCGATCCGAAGATTGCAGACAGCGAGTATTATACTTTGACAGAAAAAGCAATCGCAGAGGAAAAATTAGATGACCTGCCATCATTTTGCAAGGCGGAAGGAAACTATTTAGATTCCCTGAAAAGCGAGGCAAGCAGGGGAATCACAAACACAGCTCCCTATGCATTACCAGATTATGCAGAACTGATATAACGCTGCAGATTGGACGAGGCAGAAAAATGAGAATACTTTATTATAACTGGATACAATTTGATAATGCGTCAAATAAAGGCGGCGGCGTCAATCTATATCAGAAAAATCTGATCGAGGCCATGCTTCAGAATTATGACCATGAAATATTTTTCCTGAGTTCCGGCAGGGAATATCGTAATCCCATAAAAGATGCCTATATCCAGAAAACAGACAATTGTTTTGGTGATTCCTGCCAGAGTTACACGATTGTAAACTCTCCTATCCTGGCGACCGGCAACTACTTAGATGATAGAGATTTGACAGTATATTTGGAAGAGAATAGTCTGTATCAGCTATTAAGGGATTTTATTGCAGAGCTTGGCGGAATAGATGTCATTCATTTTAATAATTTAGAAGGTCTCTCTTTGTCGGTATTCCGCTTAAAAGAAGATTATCCGAAGATGCGGATGATATACTCCCTTCACAACTATTTTCCGTTCTGCCCGCAGGTTAATTTGTGGAGCCATAACCGTGAAAATTGCCTCAGCTATTGTGATGGAAAAAGCTGTACAGATTGTCATGATCTTGATGTATTCAGTTCCAAAATAAAAGAAAAATTAGCATTAAATGCGCAATATGAAGCGCAGAGGGGAATATTCACTGCAGAAAAATACCGGCAGCAGCAAAAAAGCATAGATGACAAGTATAAAGCAAAAAAGCAGCGAAAAAACAGAGATGCGCTTGTATACCGGCGTTTTCGTGAGGAAACCGTAACCTCCTTAAACCATTATGCGGACAAGATACTTGCCGTTTCCGACAGGGTGAAAAGCATTGCTATTTCTATGGGAATACAGGCAAATAAAATACAAACCTCTTATATAGGAACAAAGATTGCAGACCGACAGCTTGGCCATTTACATACAACCAATAATAATGTATTTACAATGGCCTATCTTGGCTATATGAGACACGATAAGGGATTTTATTTTTTCCTGGAGACATGTGAGCAACTGGCGACACAATTAGCGAACGCATGCAATCTAGTATTTGCTGCCAAAATCAGCGATACGTATGCAAGAGAACGTATTGAATTATTAAAAAAGCGATTTCATCACGTTATTTTTTATGACGGCTACACACATGAAACACTAGAGGAAATTTTGGCACAGGTTGATTTAGGCATTGTTCCCGTTTTATGGGAGGACAATCTGCCACAGATTGCTATTGAAATGGTAAGCATGGGAGTCCCGGTTCTTTGCAGTCATCTGGGCGGGGCGAAGGAACTGACCAAAAGCAGGCATTTCTGTTTTCAAAGTGGGAACAAAAAGGATTTTGAAGAGAAACTGCAGTATATAATGGAACATCCGCAGGTATTACATGAATATTTTTCGCAGTCTCAGGCACTAACGACAATGAAGGAGCACGTAAGGAGCCTGCAAAAAATATATAAAGAATAAAATCCGCTGGAGAAAAAGAAGATGAAGGAAATGAAACTTATATGTCTATCCGGCGCATATAAAAATGCTGGAGATTTTTTAATAGAAATGCGCACAAAACGCTTGCTAGAGCATGTACTGAAAAATATTTCCATCACTACTATTTTGCGTAAAGATATAGTGGAACGCTTTGCTGAAATAGAAAAAGCAGATGCCGTTATATACAGTGGCGGACCTATCTATTTACAAGACTTAAATACCTATATGCCACTCAAATATTGTAAACAGCTTGTTGAAAAAACAATGATCTTAGGCGGTGGCTGGTGGGGCGATAATGCAGGAAGCGAATCAAACTACGAATACCAGTTTACTGAAGAGAGCAAAATGTTTTTTGCTGCAGTTGGTAAATACGGCTACGGTTGCAGTTGCCGAGATTTATATACGGTCCGTGCACTGCAAAAGGAACAGGTCCAAAATGTTTTTATGGTAGGATGTCCGGCATGGTATGACCTGAAATATATACATGAAAAAGTACTTGCCTCTGGCAAAATAATAAAAAACATCCTTATATCCGATCCGGCTATGGATTGTAATTTTTCATTGTCATTAATGCTCATTGACTATCTGAAAAAACGCTATCCGGATGCCACAATCTCCTATGTTTTTCACAGAGGCACAACAACCGATGAATATACGCCATATGAAATGGCAGCTTCGATTCAAAACTTCATTGAAGAATTAGAAAAACGTTCCATTCAATATACGGATATTTCCTATTGTGCCGACGGATTTCAGATATATGATACATGTGATCTGCATGTTGGTTTTCGAGTGCATGCTCATATTTATAACCTGTCACACCGCAACCGCACAGTTTTGATCGAGGAAGACGGAAGGGGCGCCGGCGTCAATCAAGCGCTGGGCCTTCCACATATCAAAGCTTATAATGATGAGATTTCTTCCATGATTCCCGAACTTCGGGCATGGCGGAGAAACTCAGGGAAAATTAAAAACTCCCATTTTTTAGAAGAGGTCGCTCTCTATCTGGATATATTAGAATGCACACACGATCAATATTTGTTGAATGCATTTTCACTGATGGAAGAATATTATTTTCAAATGGTAAAATTTATTAAACGATTAGAAAAAAGGGGGGGGAGCAATGGTATTATATTGTGTTGATGCTCCGGTTTTTATCGGCTATGCATTATTGCACAGATATGCCTATCAGCCAGAACAAAAAGCTGTGCTGATAGCGGACAAAAATATGTACGAAACCCGCGGACTGCTGGGTGTATTGAAAAATTTTAAGGACAATCAGATATTTGACGATGTCATTATCTGCAATTTATTTTTAGATACCCATTTAAACTGTGATGAAAAAACCTATACAAAATATTGTATTGATTTTTTTAATGAAGCATTTACGAGTAATGGGTACCGCCCAGAACAATTTGATACTATTTACAGCATTAATGATGATTGGGATGGCATGATCAACCTTTATTTCAATCTCATTGAAAAAGAATATATCTGGCTGGCTGCGAATCGGGACTGCCTGATGGACTTACCACAATTTTCTGGCAGCCGCCAATTCCTTGAATTAGTGGAAAAATATCAGTTTATTACTCCATTTGCCCCATTTGCCTGTGCTGAACTGCAGGCAGACAGCAGTATAGAGATGTTGGAAACCATGCGCATGCGCAAAAAAGACTATCGCATCTGGGATAAAAAAGCAGCATTAGAAGCGCTTCCTGAAGAAATACTTGCTACAATCATACGTTCCTATGGTTCTCAAGACGTTGCTGACGATAGCTGCCTGTTAATCGTCAACAGCTATGGCGCCTGCTTTTATGTAGGCGAATATACAGAAAAGGTGAAACGCATTCTCGGTGTGCGAACAAATTTATATGCCGAAGTATTTTCGGTAATGAATAACACAGCACTGGATTATTATATACCAGAAAATATGTATGTTTATATGAAGCCTCATCCAAATGATCCTATTTCCGATGAAATGTTGCAGCAAATTTATGGCGGCTGCATAAAGAACCTGACTACTGCCCCATATGAACTGACTCAAAAATATTTGCAAAGCCAAAAAGTTAAATTTTCATATATCATTGGTTATGACAGCAATGCCTTAGAGGTGATCGGAAAAGATTTGTATGAAAAAAAATATGTCCTCGGCAAATCTTTTATGAGAACGTGGTTTTTCTACGATAGCTTGTATACAGTGCAACAGCTTGCCCAGTATTTTAAAAGAGAACTCTATGCTGAGGAGGATATTTACGAACAATTGCTATTTATGGGAAATAATGCTATCAATGGTATTTCTATCCTATCCGAAGAAAAACAAAATATTCATGAAACGGTTATAATTATTAACTGCCTTACACTACAACAGAGTGAATGGAACTGTTCAGATGTTATTGAACACTTTGGAAAGGATAATATCATTTGCTTTTTGAATAATGATCTGTCAGAACTGTTTTTTGAAGAGCTGCACCACAAATACCTCTCTCCGCTCATTATACATAAAACATTGATGGACGAAAATAAATTACCATTATACCGTAATGAAACCATCTGGATATATGCTGCCAATCCTCATATGCACCGCAGGCTATATGATTTCAGGATTGACCGATTTTTGCCAAGGCAACAACTCCGGCTTAGTATTCAAAAAAATACGCCTATGGAAAATGAAATACTATTTCAGCGTTGTTGGATCGCACATAGTTTATATCAAAAAGGAGAAACAGAATGAACCTATTAGCAGTAATCCCCGCCAGAGGTGGTTCTAAAGGAATACCTAGAAAAAATATCCGTAATCTATGCGGAAAACCATTGATTTCTTATGTTATAGAAACATTACGGACAAGCAGCTATCCATTGGAGGTGGTCGTCTCATCTGATGATAATGAAATTCTATATGTGGCAGAAAAATTTGGAGCTATTCCTATCCTTCGGCCGGAGCAATTGGCTCTTGACGCAGTAACATTGGATTCGGTAGTATACCATGCTGTGTCATTTATGGAACAGACAAACAATGTGCGTTACGACTATATCATTACCATACAGCCAACCTCTCCTTTACTGACGGCCAATACATTAGACCATGCCATTTCCCGTACAATACAAAAGGGATATGACACTGTACTCAGCGCCGTAAATCATCCTAAATTGTCATGGCGGCAGGAAGGCGAACACTTTTATCCAAATTATACGGCACGTGTTAATCGACAATATATGGATAAATATTTTGTAGAAACAGGCGCATTTGTTATTTCCAAACGTGATGTTGTTACAAAAAATTCCCGTTTCGGAGACTCCGTATCGGTTTATGAAGTTCCAGAACAGGAAAGTATTGACATTGATACGATAGAAGACTGGTGGTTAGTCGAAAAGCAATTAATGAAAAAAACGATTCTGATCCGTGTAGACGGCTACAAGGAAATCGGCATGGGGCATATATACCGCGGCTTACAGCTAATTGAAGCATTGACAGACTGTGATGTGTTTTTTGTGCTGAACAAAAGAAGCACATTGGGGATCGAAAAGATCAAAAACCAATTTTATCCTTACATAGTAATTGAAGACGAGGCAGAGCTTCCCGAGATCATTACTGCCAAACAGGTGGATATTGTTGTAAACGATATATTAAACACAAGTGTTTCCTATATGCAGATGCTCAAACAGTGTGGCGTCCGCATTGTTAATTTTGAAGATTTAGGGGAGGGCGCTTATCTTGCTGATAGTGTTATCAATGACTTATATGAACCGTGTAATGATTCCCCGAATTTCTTCTGGGGAAGCGATTATTATTTAATCCGCAATGAATTTTTGTTAGAAAAGCCTGGTAAATTTTCCGAAAAAGTCAAAGAAATACTGGTCGTATTTGGCGGTACTGATCCAGCAAACCTGACAAAAAAAACAGTAAGCACCTTAAAAGAAATTGCAAGGACAAAGGAATTTCACTGCACTGTTATTTTAGGTATGGGATATGAAGACCAGGAAACTATTCAGGCATTGGTGAGCGGACAAGAGAATGTATTTACCGTTATACAGGATATTAAAAATATGTCTGTCTACATGAAAGAAGCAGATCTGGCTATATCTTCCCAGGGGCGGACTATGCTGGAACTGGCCTCCATGGCAGTCCCAACGATTCTGCTGGCCGAACACCTGCGGGAAAGCCGGCATGAATTTGGCAGTTTAAAGAACGGCTTTTTGAATTTAGGAGTCGGTGGGGAATTAGAAGAAAAGACATTGTATAAAACTATTGTTTGGCTGATGGAGTGCCGGCAGATCCGGGAAGCTATGTATAAAGAAATGTCCCAGAAGGATTTAAGGCATGGGTTTGATAGAGTAAAGCAAATTTTATTGAGAGGACAATTATGAAAAATAATATTATGAACCGACTATTCCATAATCAATTTGTTTTAATTGCTGAAATCGGAGTCAACTATTATGATATCGCAGCAAAGGAAGGCATTTCCCCTATGGAAGCCGCTAAGAAAATGATCGCTGCTGCAAAAAAAAGCGGTATTCATGCTGTAAAATTCCAGAGCTACAAGGCTGAGACACTGGCGGCTAAACAATCCCCCGCCTATTGGGATACCACCGAAGAAACCGAAACTTCCCAATATCGCTTATTCAAAAAGTTTGATACATTTGGATATAAAGAGTACCGTGAATTGGCAGAATATTGTGATGAGATTGATATTGAGTTTTTATCGACTGCTTTTGACATGGAATCTGCCGATTACCTTGAACCTCTTATGAATGTGTATAAGATCTCTTCATCTGATTTGAACAATCATCATTTTGTTGAATACCAGGCAAAGAAGGGGAAACCAATTTTATTGTCAGTTGGCGCTTCCAGACAGGATGAAATTGCAGAAACCATTCAGGTAATACGGGCATTTAATCAAAACCCCATTGTACTGATGCACTGTGTCTTAGAGTATCCAACGCCGTATGAACATGCAAACCTAAATAAAATAGTCGGTCTGCAAGAACATTTCCCTGAATGTATCATTGGCTACTCCGATCACACAAAACCCGATGCCGGATACGATGTGTTGAAAACAGCATATACATTAGGTGCAAATATAATCGAAAAGCATTTTACTTTAGATAAAACCCTAAAAGGAAACGACCACTATCACGCTATGGATGAAAAAGATGCGGAACGGATTCTGCAAGATATAGAAAAAATAAGCATTCTAAGAGGCTCTAAGGAACTGCGCTGCCTGGACAGCGAAAAAGCTGCCCGGCGCAACGCCAGGCGCTCTTTGGTAGCAGCTACAGATATTAAAAAAGGAACTATACTGACGCAGGATATGATCACTTTTAAACGGCCGGGAACCGGAATCCCCGCTAACGAATATTCTGACGTGATCGGCAGACAGAGCATCATAGATATTGCAGAGGACACAATATTGACAAAGAGCATGATAAGATGAATGTAAAAATTAAAATCATCTTCTCTTCCTCTTCTTTTGTCCTTTGTTCTCTTTCCGGGGGCGGATCAGACATTTCCGGTCATAACCGATCAGATCCCGGCGGCCTGCCTTGATCAAGGCTTCCCGCACTAATTCATAATTGGCGGGCGCGCGGTACTGCATCAGCGCCCTCTGCAGTCTTTTCTCATGGGGATTGGTCGGAACATACACCTTCTCCCCTGTTCTGGGGTCCAGTCCGGTATAATACATGCAGGTAGATATCGTGGAGGGGGTGGGGTAAAAATCCTGTACCTGCTCTGGCATATAACCCAGATCCCGAAGATATTCTGCCAGTTCTATTGCCTGCTGCAGGCCAGAGCCTGGATGCGAGGACATCAGATAGGGTACCAGGAACTGTTTCTTGCCAGACTGCTTATTCACCCGCTGATACCGCTTCACAAATCGGTCATATACAGATCTGGGGGGCTTCCCCATCTTCTGCAGCACAGCATCCGACACATGCTCCGGCGCCACGCGCAGCTGTCCGCTGATATGATGCTCGCATAGTTCCCGGAGAAAACGGTCGTCCGGGTCCTCCATCAGATAATCGAAGCGGATCCCGGAGCGGACAAATACTTTTTTCACTCCTGGCAGCTGACGCAGCCGGCGCAGCAGCTTCAAATAATCGGAATGGTCTACCCGCAGATTCGGACAAGGTTCGGGAAACAGGCACTGCCGCCCGGTACAGACGCCCTTACTCTTCTGTTTCTCACAGGCCGTATGGCGGAAATTTGCCGTAGGCCCTCCCACGTCATGAATGTACCCTTTAAAATCCGGCTCCCGGATCATTTGCTGCGCCTCCCGGAGAATAGACTCATGGCTCCTGGTCTGTAGTACTCTTCCCTGATGAAACGTAAGGGCGCAAAAGCTACAGCCGCCAAAACAGCCCCGGTTACTGGTAAGGCTGAATTTAATCTCCTGCAGGGCCGGTACTCCTCCCTGCGCCTCATAGGAGGGATGGTATTGCCTGGTATAAGGCAGCTCATATATATCGTCCATTTCCAGCTGGGTCAAGGGCCGGGCGGGAGGATTCTGCACAATATACAAATGGTCATTGTAAGGCTCTACCAAGCGCTTGCCCGTGATATGGTCCGTATTGGAATACTGGGTATAGAAACTCTGCGCATATTTCTCTTTATCCTCCTTCAGTTCATCATAGGAGGGAAGGATCACAGCATCGTATATGCTGTCCAGGGACCGCGCCCGGTAAACTGTCCCATTAATAAAGGTGATATCTTCCACGGCCAGTCCACTGTCCAGCGCCTCTGCGATCTCCACGATCGACAGTTCCCCCATTCCGTATGAGAGAATGTCAGCCTGGGAATCCACCAGAATTGAATGCTTAAGGCGGTTGGACCAATAATCATAATGCGCCAGCCGGCGCAGGCTCGCCTCAATCCCCCCAATGATAATGGGCGTCTTCTTATAGACTTTGCGAATCAGATTGCAATATACTATTGTAGCGTAATCCGGCCGCTTTCCGATCACTCCTCCCGGCGTATAGGCATCTGTGCTCCTCCGCTTTTTAGAGACTGTGTAATGATTCACCATGGAATCCATATTGCCGGCAGACACCAGGAACCCGAGGCGTGGCTTGCCAAAGACCTGAATACTCTGCTCCTGTTTCCAATCCGGCTGGGCAATGATCCCTACCCGATAGCCTCTGGACTCCAATACCCTGGAAATAATGGCCATTCCGAAGGAGGAATGGTCCACGTAGGCATCGCCCGATATATAGACAAAATCCACCTGTTCCCATCCTCGTTCCTGCATTTCCTTCCGGCTTATGGGCAAAAATCCATTCATACAGCAGCTCCTTCCCGGTTGTCTTCCCTTTCTCCCTGTATTTGCCTGCTATTTTTCCAAAAGCTTTCTTTATTATATGACATCCTCAAAAAAATAGCAAAATTTCCAGGAATTTGGGAAAACCCGGCAAAATTTATCACTACTGTACTATTTTTTCATTTCGTGATATACTAAAGATAATCAGAAATTAGGAAGGAAATTAATCTATGGGACAATATGACTGCAAGAAATGTCTGCCTGGGAAAGCTTCCCACAGACGTTCGTTTTACTTATCTGTATTTTTGTTCCTTCTATCCATGACCGGTTTTCTCCTTGCAGGCCATGCTGTCTCCGCTGACAGCTCGCAGCAGCGGGTATTATTTATCAGCTCTTATTCCTATGCATGGGAAACCGTACCGGAACAGATCCAGGGGATCCAGTCTGCGCTTGCTCCCAATGTACAGCTGGATTATAAATTTATGGATACAAAGAACATCAATACCAAAAAGAGCCAAAAACTGTTTTATCGCTCTATGAAGCTTTATCTCTCCTCGGTACCTCAGTACGATGGCATCATCGTAGGGGATGATGATGCCTTTCAGTTTGCTCTGGATCACAGGGAGGAACTGTTTCCTGACATTCCTATCGCCTTTGAGGCTGTAAATAATCTGGAACTGGCTCAGAAAGCCGCTCTGGATCCTTGTATCTCCGGTGTGATAGAATCTCTGTCTTACGACAATACGATCCGGCTGACTACACAGCTCTATCCGGACGCCAGGCATCTGGTGGCTGTCCTGGACGATACGATTACCGGTATCAGCGAAAGAAAGAAGTTCTATAACTGCCAGAAGGATTATCCCCAGCTGGATTTTCAGGAGATCAATACCTCACAGCTGACCGAGGCGGAGATTAAGGCCCGGCTGCAGGCATTAAAAAAGGATTCTATTCTGCTCTACATTATGTGCAGTGAAAATGCAGATAAGCACAATTACATAGGCCACGAGGGAATCCAGCTGGTATCCCGGAACGCCTCTATCCCTACCTTCAGCGTGGTATCCATCGGCCTTGGGCACGGCGTATTGGGAGGCGAGATCGTTTCTCAGGAACAGATGGGCGCCATTGCGGGGGAAATGATCCAGAAACATTTAAACGGAGACGACTTCTCCAAGATCTCTATGCAGACGAAGTCACCCCGGACTTTTGCTTTTGATGAAAATGTAATGCGGCGTTTTAGCTTATCCGCCTCACAGCTTCCCAATGGCGCAACGATCATCAATCACGAAAAGACTTTTATGGAAAAATATCAGGAGGTCATCCGGATCGGTATCCAGATTGTTCTCCTCTTTGTCCTGTTCCTGCTGCTTTTACTGCTGGATAATTTACGGGGACGGCGGCTCAACCATCAACTGAATACGGTTCAGCGTTCCCTGAAACAGGCGGCCCGCTATGACCACCTGACCAGCCTCCCCAACCGAACAGTCTTTATGGAGACGATCCAGCAAAAAGAGGAGGACCAGGAGGAATTTTCCCTCGTCCTTTTTGATATTGACCATTTCAAATCCATCAATGATACACTGGGACATAATAACGGCGATATCGTCCTGCGGGAAATGGCTCACAGGATCATAAAGCAATGCGATGCCTATTTCCAGGTCTACCGCCTGGGCGGGGATGAATTTACCGCCCTGATTGACAGTACAGACATTTCCATAATATGCCATTATGTAGAGAAGATCCAGCATTCCTTCGATGCGCCCTTTTGCCTGAACGGAGAAGAGCGGGATGTACATTGCAGTATTGGTATCGCCCTGTTCCCGAAGGATGGTAAAACTATTACGGAATTGATCGCCGCTGCCGATGACGCTATGTATGACGTAAAAAAGAATGGCAGAAACGGACTTCAGTTCTACCATCCCTCATTACATATTGATAAATCTAATGCAGATGATACGCCTTCCAGACGCTAAATGCTCTGGCGTACCCGCTGAACAAAGGCCCGGATCTTATCCGGGTCTTTTCCTTTGCCATCCTCTCTCTCCACTCCCGAGCTGACATCTACGCCATCTGGATGCACGTGGCGTATCGCTTCCTCTACGTTCTCGCTGGAGAGCCCTCCTGCCAGGAAGAACAGCTTGCCCTCTTCTCTTGATATATTCTGGACCTGCGTCCAGTCAAAGCATTGACCGCTTCCCGGTATCTGGGCATCAAAGAGATAACCGGCACATTGACTGCAATCTTTATATCGTGGCAGCTGCTCGGACCACTCTTTGCCATTAAACGCCCTGAGAAAGGGAATCTGCAATTCCTCTATAACCTCCTGTTCTAACCTTCCATGGATCTGAATATAGTCAAAGGGCAGCTGCTGCAGTTCCCGAACCTGCTCCCGGGTAGGCGAAACCACTACGGCCACCTTATTGATCTCCCCTCCCAATGCCTGTAAGATCTCTTTTGCCTGAGCCGGGGAAAGGTTTCGTTTACTTTTTGGGAAAAATAATACCATCCCTGCATAATCCACTTGATTTTCCAGCAGCCATTCCGCCTCCTGGGGAGCGGTCAGCCCACATATTTTAATTTTCATTCCCGTTTCCTTTCGATTGCATTTTTATTTGTATTTCTATTCCTATTCCTTATTCCTGCTGGCCGGCAGATACCTTTTCCTGTATCAGGCCTTCCACTCGCTTGATCTCTTCCTGAAATCCCCGGGCCGACAGACGGGTAGCCCCCGCCCCTAATATGATCATCTGTTCCAGGCGGTCAGAAGTAGCTACTGTGACCCGGTATTTTTTCCCAATTTGGTGTACTGTCTTCTCAATATATTGGTCTGCCGTCTCTGCTTCCTTTGTATATACTACATATATATTATGATATTTCTGGACCGCGCCATGACCGCCCTTTACCTTGTAGGCGTCAAACACCAGAATCAGGGTGCATGCCTGGTAACCCTGGTAATTGCACAGGATATCCATCAATCTTGCCCGGGCGCTTTCCAGGCTGTCTTTGGCCAGCGCCTGCAGCTCCTCCCATGCAAAGATAATATTATATCCATCCACCAGAAGATATTCCTCTAGCTTTTCCTGTTTTTTATTTTTCTTCTTCCACGCCTCTTTGTCAATGCCTGTAGAAGGCGGAGCCGTAATTTTTCTTGCCTGTCCCCGGTTCCTGTCCCTGTGGAGCGGGCCATAGGTTCTTTCAAAAATGGCCTCCACTTCTTCCTGGGAGATCATTTCCTCCTGTTGATATCCTGCCGTTGTCCTCTGTGAAGCCTGTAGCTCCCCGGATTCATCATATTCTTCTGCTTCCAGGGTATTTCCGAGACTTTCCAGGCGGATACCGCTATCCACATGCATATATTCCCGGACTTTATCCCAGCGCACCACAAAGCCGGCGCCATGGGCGCAAAAGACAGATCCGGTGGGATTGGCCGGATCCCTTTCTGAATCGTATCCAAGAGCTTCTACCACTTCCTCCTGATTGTGGCACGGCGCATATCCTTCCAGGGAACACAGCAGCCTTCCCAGGCCCCGGGTATAAGTCAATACCTCCCGCTGGTAATCCCGCATGGTAGCCACCGGGCAGCTTCCCTCCAATACAGCCTCCTCCCCATTGGCCTGAGGCTCCTCAAAGCTTCCCTGCATCCTCTGGATATCCGACATGGCATGGCCGATATACTCTGCAGGAAGTTCCAGTCGAAAATGATACCAGGGTTCCAAAAGAATGTTCTTTGCCTGCTTCAGGCCCTGGCGCACCGCCCGGTACGCAGCCTGACGAAAATCGCCTCCCTCTGTGTGCTTCACATGGGCCTTTCCTGTCAAAAGGGTGATACTCATATCCGTAATCCCGGAACCGGTCAATACGCCTGGATGTTCCCGTTCCTCCAGATGGGTCAGGATCAGCCGCTGCCAATTCCGTTCTAACACATCCTCGCTGCATGCTGTATGGAATTGCAGCCCACTCCCTCTCTCAGCCGGTTCCAGAAGAAGGTGGACTTCTGCATAATGGCGCAACGGCTCAAAATGCCCTATTCCCTCCACTTTATTGGCAATCGTTTCTTTATAGACAATATTGCCGGTTCCGAAAGCAACCTCTACATGGAATCTTTCCCATATCATAGAACGCAGGATTTCCAGCTGTACTTCTCCCATTAATTGGACATGAATCTCATTTAATTCCTCTCTCCAGACAATGTGAAGCTGGGGGTCCTCCTCTTCCAGCTCCTTCAGCTGCAAAAACATTTTGTGCACATCACAGCCCGGCGGCAGTTGGATCTGATAATTCAGCACCGGCTCCAGCACGGGCATATCGGCTTCCGGCTCCTTTCCCAGTCCCTGCCCCGGCCGGGTCAGGCTCAGCCCGGTCACCGCACAGATTGTTCCTGCGGGAGCCTCCTCTGCCACAGTATATTTTTCACCAGAATATATCCGGATCTGATTGACTTTTTCCTGCCAGATCCCCTGATCTCGAGAATCTCCCTCTCTCTGATTGGTCAACAGGCTCTTTACCTTCAGGGCCCCTCCCGTTATCTTCAGATATGTTAAACGGTTTCCCTGGTCATCCCGGGCGATCTTAAAAACTTTTGCCCCAAAATCTGCCGGATAATCCGGCTCGCAGGTAAAGCTTTCTATTCCCCGGAGCAGTTCCTCTATTCCCTTAAACTTTAATGCGGAACCAAAATAGCAGGGAAATATTTTCCGCTGGCGGATCAGCTGTGGGATTGCTTGCAGATCTACAGTCCCAGCCTCCAGATATTCTTCCAATAGCTTTTCATCGCTCATAGCCAAAGCTTCCTGGAACTCCTCCAGCCGGCTGCATTGAGCAAAGTCTGTAAAGTCTATGCAATTTTCATCCAGCTTCTTTTTCAGCTGGTCCAGAAGGAGCTGGGGATCAGTCCCCGGCTGGTCCATTTTATTCACGAAAAGAAAGACCGGAACCTGATAATGGGCCAACAGCTTCCACAGGGTCTGGGTATGGCCCTGCACCCCGTCTGCGCCGCTGATCACCAAAATCCCATAATCCATTACCTGGATCGTCCGTTCCATCTCTGCGGAAAAGTCCACATGTCCCGGTGTGTCCAGCAAAGTCAGCTCCATCCCCTCCCAGGCTAATACCGCCTGTTTGGAAAATATCGTGATCCCACGTTCCCGTTCCAAGGCGAAGGTATCCAGAAACGCATTCTTATGATCCACCCTTCCCATTTGACGTATGCTTCCGCTGGCATACAATATAGCTTCAGACAATGTCGTCTTGCCTGCATCTACATGGGCCAGAAGGCCGATATTAATATGCCTTAACGGCTTTTTCCCTAATCTTTCAGACGTATCTTCCATGAAAATACCCCTTTCTGTGCGCTATGTACAAGCATTATCATAGCACAGAAAGGGGCATAAGTCGATATGGGTTTATGGAATTCTGATCACTCTCTTTTTAAAACATACAGGGTATTCTCTTCTGTCTCAAAACTAAGGATGCCATCCTGATACTGGGTCTTGACCTCTTCTCCGTCTTCCGTCTCTACACGGCATTCCTCTGTCTGGATCCTGCAAGTCTCTCCATTGCAGGAATATACACTGGCAGAGACGACCTTTTTATCCTTCCACTGAACATTTACTTCAAATCCCTTCCGGGCGCAGAGGCCTTCAAAGGAGCCTTCCCTCCAGGCATCCGGCAGAGAAGGAAGGAGCTGGATATATCCCATATGGCTCTGTAACAGCATTTCTGAGATTCCTGCCGTCCCGCCAAAATTGCCATCAATCTGAAAGGGAGGATGGACATCCCACAAATTAGGATTGGTTCTGACGCCTAAGAGTTGGTTTAACATACGGTATGCATGGTTCCCTTCTCCAGTCCTGGCCCATAGGCATATCTTCATGGCCATTCCCCAGCCGGTTCCATCGTCTCCCCTGTCCTCCAGGGAAGCCTTCGCGGCCTCCAGCAGCTGGGGAGTATCATAATTAATCGCATTGCCAGGGAACAATCCCAGCAGATGGGAGGTATGGCGATGCTGGGGTTCCACCTGGCTGTCGTCAAAGTCCTCTTCATCCTCTTCATACCATTCTTTTATAAAACCGGTCTTCTCACTGACCTGATAGGGATCCATCTTTTCTGCCATTTCAGAGGCCGTCTGCCGCAGTTCCTCATCCTGTTCCAGCAACTGGGAAGCAGATACAAAATTTTCCAGCAATTGTTGAATCAGGGACTGTTCATAGGTATTGCCAATGGTCACCGGCCCATGTTCCGGTGAATATGTGGGCGCAGAGACGTAACGCTGCTGCTCCTCATCATAGATCAGGAATTGGGTATAAAATCTTGCGCTTTCCCGAAGGATCGGATAAATCTTCTTCTCCAGGTATTCTTTATCCCCGGTATATTGGTAATATTCCCATAAGTTCAAGTCCAGCCATGCCGGCGCTGCTGAGGACCAGCCCCAGGTAAATTCATAGCCGGGACAGGTCCAGCCGTAAGGCGTGCTCTGGGTATGGGCTACCCAGCCATTCTCCGGATGGCCGCTATCGGAAACGATCCCATAGTAATCCGCTGCCGTAACTCTTCCTGGTTCCCGGAGCCCATCTACAAAGTCTACCAGCGAAGTCGCCGTCTCCGCCAGATTGGCCACCATGGCAGGCCAATAATTCATCTGGAGATTAACATTGATATGGTAATCGGAGGACCATACCGGAGAATTGGAGTTATTCCAGATTCCCTGGAGATTGGCCGGGAGAGTTCCCTCCCGGGAAGAGGAGATCAGCAGATATCTTCCATACTGGTAATACAATACCTCTAAATAGCGGTCTTCCTGATCATAATCCTGTCTCTTTTTTGTTTTCTTTACATAGGCTGCCAGCAGATCATCGGTACAGGTCTGGGTATACTCTCCTCCCAGATCCAGGTCTGCCCTTCCAAACAGCTCCAGATAATCTTCCTCATGTTCTTTCTTTAAGCCGTCCCAGCCTTTTTCTATGGCTGCCGACAGGTTCTTCTCCACCGTAGCCGCCGGATCCGTTCCGCTGCGATACGCAGGATAGGTATTGGCATAATCTGTAGCCGCTGTAAAAAGGATGACCACCTGCGTAGCATCTTTCACCCGGATTTGTTCTCCATCCTCTTCCAGCGTCCCATCCGTCAGTTGGAATCGGAATTCTCCCCGGTATCTTAATTGATTGTCTTCCAGTTCCCCAAAGTAAGCAAGGCTGTCCTCTCCCAGTTGGATCTGATATCCGCTCTGGGTATTGTCTAAAGAAGTGGTAAAGGAAAGCCCTCCCTGCTGACTGGAAGTAAATTTCATAGCAATGACATTAGAGGGATAATTGGCAAAATATTCCCGGGTATACTCTGTTCCCTCACAGGTATAGGAAACACCTGCCACAGAATGATTTAAGTCTAAATACCGCTGGTAATCGGCGGCGTTCTTTTTCTTCATTCCGTCAAACCGGAAATTAACATCACAGAGCATCTGATAGGAGCCATAACCATCCATGCCTCCCACCAGCTTCTTCACCAGCTTATTGACCTTTTTGCTGTCCTTTTGCTGCAGGGCTTCCTGTATCTGGGACAGATACCGGGAAGAACCTTCGATATTTCCTCCCCGGTAATCCGGCCGGCTTTCTGAAGGGCCGCCGGTCCACAAAGTCTTCTCATTCAGGGTCAGGCGCTCTTGCTCAATCCCGCCAAACACAGAAGCCCCCAAGTAACCATTTCCGATAGGCAGGGAATTCGTCTCCCAGAATTCTGCCGGCTCATCATATTGCAGCCGCAGTGTCTGTTCAATCTTATTTTCATGTTTGGTTTCTTTGTGTCCCTGGGAATCCTGATCTCCGGGGACGGCAGAATTTTTATCCGCACAGCTGCAAAGTAATACGCTGCCTGCTATCAGCAGGCTCCATACCGCCTTCTTCAAACATTTCATTGATCTTCTCATAAATTCCTGTCTGCCTGCCTTTTATTTCTTATAAAAGTGATTGATGATCCCTTCTAAACGCTTCACTAGATTCTTATTTTCATCCGACTGCACCCGGATCTCGTCTGCGATATGGGAGGTAATGCCATTCTTCTCTGCAATGACCTCAATAGCCGCCTCATTGTCTTGCGCAATCCCCTTCACTTCGTTTACTTTGTCAGATATCTGCTTGAGAGACTCCGACAAGGTGCCAGTAGATTGATCCATATTCCGGATATCGCTCTGCATTTCCTTTACGTCTGTGCTATAGTGTTTGGCATCATCTGCAAAGCCCTTAAATTGCTGCATGACGGTCTCTTCAAGGAACTTCATGATCGTGTCAAAGCACTTCTCCACAATTTCAATACTTTCATTGGCGCTATCACATATCCGCTGGATGTCGGAAGCCGTTGTCGTAGACGTCTCTGCCAGGTTGCCAATCTCTCCGGCAACCACAGCAAACCCTTTGCCCGCTTCTCCGGCTCTTGCCGCTTCAATCGAAGCATTCAGCGACAATAAATTTGTCTGGGAAGCAATATCTAAAATAGTGCCTGTCATTTCATTGATCTGGGAAAGCTCCTGCAAACGGTGCATTGCATTCTCCACAGACGCCTTTGTCTCCTCGAAGGTCTTTCGGCTGTTTTCATGAGCTCTCTGGGCCTGTTCCATCATGCTCTGGGAACTTTGGATCAATGCATCACTGGATTTCATGCTGAGCTTCAGATTGTCCAGCGTCTCAGATACCCACTGGTCAATCTCAGTAATCTTCTCATGCACTTCCTGCACAATACGATCCGTGCTTTCCAGGCTGGAGGACAATTCATTGATGGTAGAAGAGTTTTCTGTCACACTGTCAATCATATTGTAGGAATGCTGATACAATTCCCCTGTTCTTTCATTCAGAGAATCGCAACACAGCTCCAGCGTTGCCATGACCTCCTGTAACTCCATAACCAGGGCATCGGTAGACTGTGCAATATGGCCCAGCTCGTCTTTCCGTTTGAGATATTTTTTAATCGCCGGGTTCTCTGAGATATCACCATCTTTTACATTTAACAAGACTTGTTCTGCGATTTTTACCGGCTTTGTTATAATCCCAATGGAAATATAGGTAAATATGGTCAGAATTACAATTCCCACAACACAGATCGCCAGCAATATCATCCGTATCCTTGTCAGGGAACTGAATATCTCTTTGGACGGCTCTGTCAGCACAAAGGCCCATCCTTTGTCCTGCATAGAATTGTACGCCGCAAAATAGTTCTCGCCTTTGTCAGAATAGCGCAGGTGGCCTGTATTCGTTCCCCCTTTGACACTGTCAATGATCTTATTCATGTATTCTTCCTGGGCAACGGTAGCTATGCAGTCTTTTTCCGGATGGAACACATATTCCCCAGTCTCGACATTTACCAGATAATAGTTTAATCCTTCCATGCCCTTGGCAGACAAGTCATTCAATGCATTTACCAGGCCTTCTGTGTAAATGCCTCCTCCCACCAGGCCGATCGGATCTCCGTTATCATCATAACACGCCCTGTAAATGGAAATGATCTGTTCTCCGCTTGCAGGAGAGATAATAATACCTGTGTTATAGACGCCGTCTGCCTGGAGCATAGCCTCCTGGAGCGCCGTTAAGGAATCTCCCTCACGGGTTGTCATCCCCACCACTTCCGGGTTGGTATGTACTAAAACATGCGTATTCCATTCACTGGCATAGATTCCTTCCAGATTCTCCCTGTCGCCACTAAACAGCTCGGTGTATGCCTGGGCCTTTTTTACGCAGTTGCGATCTGTGGGATTCTCCAGCAGATCCGTTATCTCCCCTGCCCGGCTGTATGCCGTCAGATACCGTTCTGCCTCCGCCACATAGTTTTTAATGATCTGTGACCGTTCCTGGGAGATCGTCTCCATGCTTCGGATCGAACTTGTGCGGATCGTTTGGGAGATGGACGAATACAATGAAATATATACGAGTACCATCACCAAAATCTGCACCGATACAATAATTGCTACTACTCCAATTCCCTTTTTCTTCATACCGTAACTATCCTTTCAAGTTTCAAATAAGTAAACTACTTCTTTGATTATATCTCATTTAACAGATATTGAGAAGTCCTTTTTGATGAGAAAAAAAATATTCCTAGAATGCCAAAGTAAATTCCAGTTCA
>CANPZE010000025.1 GCA_947589315.1 uncultured Lachnospiraceae bacterium
GCGGTGCGGCACCAGCTTTTTGCTGATCGTTATGTTTATCAGTGTGATTTTTTTGTATTTATTCATATTTCCAATATATGGCTGCGCATGGCTGTCAGGATCCTTCTGGTGCCTGTGATTGCCGGAGTGTCTTATGAATTTATCCGCCTTGCGGGATCTTCTGACCATCCCCTTGTGTCTGCCCTGAGCAAGCCGGGAATGCTTTTGCAGCGCCTGACTACGAGGGAGCCTGAGGATGATATGATTGAAGTGGCGATTCAATCGGTGGAAGCCGTATTTGACTGGAAGGCATATCAGCATCGGTGCCGCGCCCGTCAGGAGCGGGAAAGCCAGGCCGGGAATGCGGGCAAGGCTTCGGCTAGGCCTTCCCGCAAATCCAGGGCCCAGCAGCGCAGGGAACTGCAGGAACGGGAGCAGAATTACCGCAGAAAGGCAATGGAGCGGGCGCAGGAGCAGAAGGAGCAGGAAGAAAGAGAAATGGCTCTGGAAGAGAGATATCAAAAGGCGCGCAGACGGCATGAGGCAAGGCAGGCGGCAATGGCGGAGAAAGTGGAACCCCTGGAGGATGAGAGCCTTAACAGTCTGGATCATTTCTTAGACGAGGCAGGGGGAGATCCCGCCAGAGAAGAAGAGCGAGAGGATGCTTGAGCAATGGCAGAAGGACAGGAAGGAATATCCTCCTGGAAGGAGCTGTTGGATTGGGGGATACAATGCCTGGCTAAGGCAGGCATCCCGGAACAGGAGAATGACGCCTGGCTTCTGCTGGAAGCAGTGTCAGGGATGGACCGGGCAGCATATTTTTTGCATTGCCGGGAGCTGCCTGGCAGCAGCCAATGCCAGAAGTACCGGGAGATAATTGCCGAGCGGTCCCGGCGCATCCCCCTTCAATATCTGACAGGGATTCAGGAATTTATGGGGTTTCCGTTTCAGGTGGGGCCTGAGGTGCTGATTCCCCGCCAGGATACTGAACTATTGGTAGAACTGGCGCTTCCCCTGGTTTCCGGGAAAAGGATCCTGGATCTTTGTACCGGGTCCGGCTGTATTGCGATATCTCTGGCTTTGCTGGGGCGGCCGGCGCAGATTGAGGGCATTGACCTGTCCTGTGAGGCATTGGAAACGGCCCGGAGGAATGCGGCCAATTTGGGGGCGGATGTAACATTCCGGCAGAATGACCTGCTTCTGGGGATCACAGAAGAGTATGATGTGATTGTCTCTAACCCGCCGTATATTTCCCGGGAGGTGATCCCTTCCCTGATGCCGGAGGTGAAGGACCATGAGCCTGTGATGGCTTTGGACGGGGGCGGAGACGGCCTGGATTTTTACCGGCGGATTGCCCGGGAAGGTAAGGCGCATTTGAGCCGGGATGGGATACTTGCCGTAGAGATCGGATATGATCAAAGAGAAGCGGTAACGCAGCTTTTTCAGGAGGCCGGCTACAGACAGATCCGGAGTTATAAAGATCTGGCAGGGATGGACCGGGCAGTAACGGCCGTGAGAAGATAAAAATAAGCAAAGACATGGAGGAAGAGCATGTTTGACAGATTGGAAGATTTGGTGAGAAGACTGGAACAGATCAATATGGAGCTTACGGATCCTGATGTGATCGGGAATCAGGAGCAATACCGGGAACTGATGAAGGAACAGAATGAACTCACGCCTATTGTAGACAAATATCTGGAGTACCGGACCGCCAAAGAAGGGATAGAAGACAGCCTTGCTTTGCTGGAGGAAGAGAACGATGAGGAAATGCGGGAGCTGGCTAAGGAAGAGCTGAACAGCTGCCGGCAGAAGGCAGAGGAATGTGAGCAGGAATTGAAGATCCTGATGCTGCCCAGGGACCCTAACGATGAAAAGAATGTTATTGTGGAGATCCGGGGAGGGGCCGGCGGGGACGAGGCCGCCCTTTTTGCGGCAGACCTGTTCCGCATGTATTCTAAATATGCAGAGACCAACCATTGGAAAGTAGAAGTAATGAGCGTTAATGAAAACGGGATTGGGGGTTTTAAGGAAATTGTCTTTATGATCAATGGCGTCCACCGGGTGCAGCGGATCCCCACTACGGAGTCTGGAGGGAGGATCCATACCTCTACGGCTACAGTGGCGATCATGCCGGAGGTGGAAGAGGTGGATGTGCAGATTGATCCTAACGATTGCAAGATTGATGTATTTCGGGCTTCCGGTAATGGAGGGCAGTGCGTCAATACTACAGACTCTGCTGTGCGGATCACCCATATTCCCACTGGGATCGTAGTATCCTGCCAGGATGAGAAATCTCAGCTAAAGAACAAGGATAAGGCTATGAAGGTACTCCGCTCCAGAATTTATGACATGGAACTGGCTAAGGCGGAGAGCGAACAGGCGGCAGAGAGGAGAAGCCAGGTGGGGACCGGGGACCGGTCGGAGAAGATCCGTACTTATAATTTTCCCCAGGGGCGTGTGACGGATCACCGGATCAAATATACGAGCCACAGGCTGAATGAGATCCTGGATGGAGATATCAATGAGCTGTTGCAAAATATCATCGCCGCAGACCAGAGCGCGCGTTTGGCGAAGATGAACGAGAGCGCATAGATCGATCGGGCAGAATCTCCTATTCTGAGGAGGATCGGAGAAGGGACAAATTTCTAAAATCCCCGGACTGCATAAACTGGCAAAAAGAGGTTTTGTTGCCGTTCCGAGGGACGGAAGCAGCGGAAAGAGGTTTGTCGTGGAATTGTTTCCAAAACAGAAAACAATCGCATATCGCATTTTGGCGAGAGAGCCGGAGGCTTACTGTATTGTGCAGGGGAGTCCCCGGTATTCTTCTTTGTGGGGGAAGATTTCTTTTTATCAGGGAGGAAAGGGCGTGGCGGTCACCTGGGAGTTTCGGAACCTGCCTTTCTCCAGGGAAGGGTCTCCCGGGAAGGAATGCAGCCCTCAGATTTATGCCCTCCATATCCATGAAGGAGGGGCTTGCGATGGCGGAGGGGCGGAACCCTTTGCTTCTGCAGGTGGTCATTATGATACGACCGGATGCGGCCATCCCGGGCATACCGGGGATCTGCCGCCGGTATTTGGCAATAACGGGTACGCATGGGGCGGTGTTTATACAGAAAAATTTTCTGTCGAGGAAGTGGTGGGCAAAACGGTGATCCTTCACAGGCAGAAGGATGATTTTTCAACTCAGCCGGCCGGGAATGCAGGAATGCGTATCGGGTGCGGCGTGATCCGCCGGCAGGGATAAAATACAACCTTGATGTTTAGGATAAAATAAGATAAAATATTTAGATAATACTATGATCAGAATGGAGAATGTCATGAAGATTTATAAGGATGAAGAAATAATTAAGCTGGCGGGCGGGCAGGAGAGCATTATCGTATTTGGGAAATTGCCTCTTGTCAGGATTCTGCTCCGCTATCTGAAGAAGGAAGGACTTTTGGATAAGGTGGCGGGAGCCTCAGTACAGGGGAATCAGAAACGTCAGGGGACTCTGGTGGGATGTCCGGTTCATTCGATGAAGGAGCTGTCCCAAACGGCGTCCCAATCCCTGGTCTTTGTGGTAGAGGAGAAAGAGGAGAGACAGCAGAATGCCTGTAAGGTATTGGAGGGGCTGGGGTATTCTGATATAGCCGTTGTGGAATATGCCCTGATGTCTCAGCTGGGTGCCAGAGAGCATGTTCATCTGGATTTTATCTGCGTAGGCTTTGTCAAATGTGGGACTACCAGCCTGCATGCCGCCCTGAAGAAGAATAAAGATATCTTTCTGCCCAAGAAGAAAGAAACCTTATATATGGGATGGAGAAATCGTTTTGACGATGCTCCGGAACGGTTTAATTCTATTTATTTCAACAACGTGCCAGAGGGAAAGGTGGTTGGGAATGTAGAGCCCAGCTATCATGCCCGGGCAGACGGGATCTACGAGTGCTATGGAGAGGATACGAAGGTGATCTTTATGGTGAGAAACCCTGCCAGCGCTACCTACTCCTATTTTAAGATGTTGATGCGCAAGACGGAGGAAATGCGCCAGATCAATTATTACAAAAAGTACCGCCGTTTTGACGTGCGCATGTTTGACGATTATATCAGGGATTATATCTTATCCAGGGAAGATACCCGTTTCTGTTATATGGACTGGATTGACCAGTATCTGAAGTACTATGATAAAGACAAGATTAAAGTGGTGATCTTTGAGGAACTCATACGGGATCCGGAAAAGGTGATGAATGAGATTCAGGATTTTATTGGGGTAAAACGCGTGAAATTTGTCAGCCTGCCTCACTCTAATGAGGGGAAAAGCGTCTCCAAGAATTACATCAGCGCCCGGATCAACCGGTATCTATACCGCAGGGACAGGGAACTCCGCTATGTGACATCGGAGAAGGAGAAGAAACGCCACAATGCCCGCAAGGAAAAGATCCATAAGTATACATTGATCGATAACGAAGAAAAGATGCTTCCGTCCAGCAAGGCTACCTTAGATGATTTTTATCGGGACAGCATCCACCGTCTGGAGGACTTCTGTGGAAAATCGTTGAAAGGGCTTTGGTATTAGGAGGAATTGGCATGGGGCTGGAGATACTGCAGCAGGTACAGGATGAAGTAAACAAGGTGATAAAGGGGAAGGAAAGGGTAGTTCAGAAGGTCTTGGCCGCCGTGGTCAGTGGCGGGCATATTCTGATGGAGGATATCCCGGGAGTTGGTAAGACTACTCTTGCTACCACCTTTGCCAGGACGCTTTCTTTGGATTATAACAGGGTACAGTTTACGCCGGACGTACTGCCAAGTGATATAACAGGCTTTTCTATGTATAACAGCCAGACCGGAAAGTTTGAATTTCATCCGGGAGCTGTGTTCTGTAATCTGTTTCTGGCGGATGAGATCAACCGTACTTCCCCCAAGACACAGTCTGCGCTTTTGGAGGTTATGGAAGAAAACCATGTGACTGTGGACGGCGAGACTAGAGATTTGCCCGCCCCCTTTGTGGTAATTGCCACAGAGAATCCGGCCGGCTCTTCTGGTACTCAGATGCTGCCTGAATCCCAGCTGGACCGCTTTATGATCTGTCTCTCCATGGGATATCCGGGGCATCAGGATGCAGTAGCAATCTTAAAAGGAGATATCCTGCGGCTGGTGGACAAGGTGACTGCCGTGATGACAAAAGAAGAATTGCTGCAGGTCAGGCAACAGGCGGAAGAGGTATTTGTCCATGACGCTGTCTATGAATATATTGTAAATCTGGTGGAATATACCAGGTCCTGGGACAAGTTTTCCATGGGGGCCAGCCCGCGGGGAGCCATTGCGCTTTTACGGATGTCCCGGGCTATGGCGTTGCTCCAGGGAAGGGATTATGTTACAGCCCAGGATGTGCAGGAGGTTCTGGAGGATGTGCTGGGACACCGGGTAAGGCTGAGTTCCGATGCCCGGGCAGAAGGAACGGACATGCATCAGGCTATGATCGGGCTGATGCAAAAGGTCAGGAGTCCCAGAAGCTGACGGGCCTGTGGAACGGCGGAATGGGACAGGGCCGGCTGTATTATTGATTGGCAAGGAGCGGACATACATTGAGGAAGAACAAAGCTTTTCGGGGAAGACCGGCAATACTCAGGATCATAAGCTATTTATTGCTATATGGGAGTAATTTGCTATTGTGCCTGTTTTTGCGCAGCTACTTTCTGATCCTGATCCAGCTGCTGCTTACCATCGCCCCGGTACTTTCCCTGCTGGCTGTCTTGCAGCTGCAAAAGGAACTGCTGGTGCAGGTGGTTTCTCAGGAGGAACAGATCATGCGGGAACAGACTGCTCCCTTCCATATTGTATTGGACAACCCTACCTGGTGGCCCGCGCTTCAGGTTAAATTGGAGTTGGGCATTGACAATCCTTTTATGGAACGGCAGGGAGACCAAAGGCTGTGCCTGCCTGTCCACTCCCGAAGCCAGAACCGCTTCAGGCTTCCGCTGCGCCCTACAGAACTGGGGATAGTACGGGTTAGGGTAAAAGCAGTGTGGGTACAGGATATTCTGGGATTGGTATGGTTTTCCGGAAAAAGGCTGGCAAAAGAGCCTGCCATGGGAGAGTGCCTTGTGCTTCCCCGGGGGGAAGAGACAGACCTGGAGAAGGCTGCCCAGACACGGATCGGCTTAACGCAGAGTGAGGAGAGCCCAGCCCCGGGAAGTGATTTTTCCCAGATCAGTGATATCCGGGAGTACATTCCCGGAGACCGCCTGAAGGATATTCACTGGAAACTTTCCGCTAAGAGAGAGACCCTGCTGGTTAAAGAAAGGGTGAATATCTCCCAGGACCGCCTGGTATTGCTGGCAGGATTCTCAGAGGACCGGCAGGGGAGAAGCCTTGTGGCGCAGCAGGTATGGCAGCTTGCCCGGATGATGCTGGGGGAACGGACGCAGGTATTGCTGCTTTGGTGGGACGGAGAAATGTCTGCGTTTCAGCAGTATGCCATAGAGACTTACCAGGAATTGTGTACCGCTTTTGGAAGGATGTACCAGACATGGTCCCCTGTAGAGGGCGGCAGTCTTTTGAGCCTGATGAGGAGGAACTGTCCCGGTTTTGGGACTTATCTGTTGGCGCAGATGGAGCAGGAAGGTGTAGCAGTAAAGGTAGTAGGGAATGATGGTTCATGGTGATCGGTAGGAGGAAAGCAAAAGGAAAAGAGCAGGGCGATCAGGAAATCTGTCCGGGGATCGGTTTGGATATCCAGTTTGGTCTGCAGCAGGAAAACCGCATATTTACGTTGCTGATGAAGGGTTTTTTGGTCTATCTTCTGGTTGGAGGAGGCCTGGGGGCTTATCTGAGCGCATTGGATATCGACTATGGGGTGGCGGCTGTCCAAGCGGTGCTTTTATTGGGGGCTTTGTTCTGCGCCCTCCTTTATTACAGCAAGCTTTGGGAGAATATAGGTTATTTTCTGTTGTTTTTGTTTATCTGTTTTGTTGCCTATGGCCTGCGGAGATATATCAATAGCGGGTTTTATTCTGTCCTCAATGATATGGCGGATATTACTTCCGGTTATTTTGAATTAAATGCCATGAGGAGTTATGGAGAGCAGATCGGCAACCGTTATCTTGCGATTACTGTTTCTATGTCCTTTATGGGGCTGATCGCCTGTATCCTGCTGAATATTATGGTGTCCAGGAGGATGGAGTACTTCCTGGTGATCCCGGCGGCGCTGGGGATCCTCCTTCTTCCCCTGTATATGGAGAGGAATCCTTCTCCGGTATTTACCATTATGCTGTTGACAGGACTTCTCATCGCCTTTATTCTAAAGGGAGGCCGACATTATGGACTGACGCAGAATAATCAGAAGTACCAGAGAAAAAAGACGGAGATCAGCTATGTGTATGATAAGAAGATCATAGGCAATGTATTTCTGTCGGCATTGTGCCTGGTGGCGCTGCTGACAGCGGTCTGGGAGACCGTCCTTCCCCGGCAGCGCTATGATACGATATACAGGAATAGCCATTGGAAAGAAAGCACTATGGATACCGTGGGCAATCTGTCTGTATTGGGAATTGCCGGCCTGCTGAATTTCTATCCCACCACAGGCGGCCTGCTGAATGGACGCCTGGGCGGAGTAAGTTCGGTGGTCTTTGACTATAATACGGACCTGACGGTGAAGCTGGCGCCTTATACCTATGGCCGCATTTATCTGAAGACTTATACAGGGGCGGAGTATATCCCCTATCAGAATCGATGGAGCCGGGGAGGCGATGCCTGGGCAGAGGAAGAGGAATGCCGGGAAGCCAAGGCTCTAAAGAAAGCCTATGAGAAGGGGAAGAAATACAGCGCCAGGGCATATATGGAGATTGAGAATGTGGCGGCCGCCGCAGGTTACTATGTGCCATATTATTCCCGGGAAATGGATCAAAGCGTGTATCCTGGGGAAAAGGCTAAATACGAATTTTATCCCTGGCTGGAAGGGGCGTCTGTCTCCATGGGCCAGAGCAGCAATCCCCAGCTCTGGCTGGAGGTGCCCCCGAAGAACCAGGACGCCGTTGCTGCCTTTATTGAAGAGGCAGGGCTGGGAGGAAGCCCGGAAGAGATCGTGGAACAGCTGGCGGAATATTATCAGCAGAATATCCCCTACACGGTACGTCCGGGGGCGACTCCCAGAGGACAGGATTTTATTAATTTCTTCCTGCAGAAGAATAGGAAGGGGTATTGCGCCCACTTTGCGAGTGCGGCGACCCTGATCCTGCGGCAGCTGGGGATCCCTGCCAGGTACGTGGAGGGATATGCGATTGATTATACGGATATTACGGAGGATGGCGAGCTCCTGCCTCAGGAACGCTATGAAGATTACTATGATGGATACTCTCCCATGGGAGAGACTGGCGTGGTCCAGTTGGATGTGACCGATGCCAATGCCCATGCCTGGGTAGAGATCTATCAGGAAGGAAAAGGATGGCAGGTGGTGGAACTGACCCCCTATTCCCAGGAAGAGGAGGAGGCCTCTCCTGGTTTTTGGAGCATTTTCATGCGTTTCCTGAATAGCGCAGGAGGACAGGCAGACCAGGCCGGGGAAGAAACGGACAATGCAGGCTTTACTGTGGACGAGCATACGAAAGAGGTATCTAAGAATATACTGGGGGCCGTGCTTCTGACCGTAGCGCTGGCGCTTGGGGTGTGGAGGCTCTGCCTCTGGCTGGGGTATCTGCTGCGTTACCAGAGAAGCGGTTATAATGACCGGGTGGTGATGGAATATGGCCGCCGGATGAAAGGATGTCGGAAGAAGCATCCGGAACTGGCGGGCCAGTTGAACTATGAAACCCAGATCCGGTGGATGGCTGCGCAGGACCTGTGGAAACTGGAGAAAGAGGAAGAGGAACGGATCACTAAATTGTTGGAGCAGGCAGGCTTCGCCTCTAAGGAACTGGAAGAAGAGGATTATCAATGGGTACGGAGGCTGCTGAGATTGATTGGAAAGAAAAGGAGGAAAACAGATTATGAATGATAGGAATACAGAGTTCTTTTTCGGTGGGGAGGAGGATGTAATAATCACACTGACTGATGAAGAGGGGGAGGACATGGAGGTTACTCTTCTGGCTTCTTTTGAGATTGAGGAGCTGGGGCGGGAGTATGTGGCGGCTCTCCAGGTGGATTCGGAGGAGGACGGCCAATTGTTCCTATTCCATTATGAGGAAGATGAGAATGGGGATCCGCTCATCCTGGGGATTGAAGAGGAAGAGGAATACGATGTGGCCCTGCAGGGCTTCCAGCAGCTTTGGGAGAGCGGGGAATTGGATGAACTGGGCCTGGAATTGGAGATTGAGGGAGAAGAGGAGGAAGAAGGCTACGAAGAGGATTATCTGGACGAGATAGGAAATCTCTTTCCGGGGATCTCTATCAAGAGTGAGAGTGATGAAACAGAATAGAAATGAGGGAGACTATGGATCAAAATGGAATAGAAAACAAATGGCAATTTGCATTGTTGATCGATGCAGATAATGTAAGCGCAGGTTACGCTTCGATGTTATTTGATGAACTGGATAAATATGGTTATGCGACCTGCCGGCGCATCTATGGGAACTGGTCTAAGCCGAACGGCTGGAGCCGGGAAGTGCTGTTGAAATATTCTATCATCCCGGTGCAGCAGTTTGCATACACATCCGGGAAAAATGCTACGGATGTAACGATGGTCATTGATGCGATGGATCTGCTGTATAAGGATACGGTAGACGCATTTTGCCTGGTTACCAGCGACAGTGATTTTACGCGCCTGGCAGCCCGGCTGCGGGAAGAGCGGAAGTTTGTACTGGGAATGGGAGAGTCTAAGACTCCGGCGGCGCTGACCTGCGCCTGTAATAAATTTATCTACTTAAATCTGATCGGTGACCAGGATAAGGAAGAAGCGGTACAGGAAGCAGAGAAAGCGGCTTCTGTAAGATTGTCGCCGGAGAAAAAGGAAGAGGAAGAGAATAGCGTCACCGCCCTGGAAAAAATTGAGTTTACTATATTGTCGATCCTCAACAGCAGTGAAAAAAAGCAGATTGAACTGGGAGAGCTGGGGAAGCGTCTGAGCAATAAATATCCTGATTTTGACGTAAGGAATTATGGATACAGCAAATTAAGCACATTTATCAAAGAGGAAATGAAGAGCGTAACAGTACATCTGGACGGCAGAAGTAATATGGTGGGGAAGGAATCGGTACTGTCGCAGGAGCATATTGAAGCGGAAATTGTCCAGGTGCTAAAGAAGCACCATGGAAAGGTGGAGAACTTATCGGTCATCTACAATTATCTGAAAAAGAAATATCCTCAGTTTGATGTGAAGGATTACGGGTTTAGCCGGGTATCCAGTTTTCTCCGGAGCTTAAACAGCCTGAAGGTGGATTCCAACCAGGTCAGCCTGAAAAGAAAGTGATCGAGAAGAAATCAGACATAATGTCTGGAAGAATATTCCTTTCAATAGTTTACAATAGCCGGAAGTATGCTATAATGGTATGCGGATTAGCATACTTTTATGTGAGGCTGTTTGGAGATACAGGATGGGAGTTTAGAGGAATAGGAGTGTGAGAAAGCGTATGGAAAAACAGAAGATACTGATAGTTGATGATGAAGAAGTATCTCGGGAGATGTTAAAGAACCTGCTGGAGGCAGAGTATGAATGCGTCACTGCGGAGAATGGGCGCAAAGCTATGGAATGGATGGAGAGCCACCAGGATGAGATAGAGGTGGTATTAACGGATCTGGTGATGCCGGTGATGGACGGATTTGAATTATTGGATTATATCGCTGACCGTTACCAGGAGAGCCCTCCGCCAATCATTGTCATCACTGCCTATAATGAGCAGGATCTGGTTCAAAAAGCGCTGCTCCACGGGGCTTCTGAGGTGGTCATCAAACCCTATGAGCCGGCGGTTGTGAAAAAGAGGATTGAAAACGTGATTGCCCTGAATGAGACAAGATCGGTTCATAATGTGATGGAGGATATCATCCGGGAGGAGATTGATAAAAATATTGATGCGCTGGGGATATGCCAGTGTCCGGTGTGCCGCAAGGATCTGCTGACCCTGGCATTGAATAAAGTGCAGCCCAAGTATGTTACCAGCTGGAAGGGAGCGTTGCTGACAAAGATGGATAATTCTTTTGACAGTACCAGCCAGATCCAGCTGATCGCTGAGATTACACATTGCGCTGAAATGGTGAAACAGCGTCCCCGCCACAGCGTAGAAAATTAATCTTGTTTTTGTGAAAGTTTTGCCTTTTCTGAGGAATATACGAATGGATGGAGGACAGAATTGTGAAGATATCAAAACTTGTTGGACCCAGGTTCAAAGAGAGACCGGCAGACTGCGTGATTGACAGCCATGCGCTGATGATCCGGGGCGGGTATATGAAAAGCGTAGGGAACGGAATCTATTCGGAATATCCGGCCCTGCGGCGTATCACTGCCAAGATTGAGAGGATCATCCGCGAGGAGATGGACGCCATAGATGGCCAGGAGATACTCCTTCCGGTAACTATGCCGGCAGATCTGTGGGAAGAGTCCGGCAGATATGAGAGCGTGGGCAGCGAGCTGCTCCGTTTTCGGGACAGAAACCAGTCGAAAATGGTATTGGGGATGACCCATGAAGAAGCGGCGGTACAGCTGGTACGGGAATATGCCCAGACTTATACAAAATATCCCTTTATGATATACCAGCTTCAGCGCAAATTCCGGGACGAGGCAAGGCCCAGGGCGGGAATGATCCGCGTGCGGGAATTTACTATGAAGGACGCTTACTCTTTCCATACTTCCCAGGAGGACCTGGAGCGGTATTATGATATCTGTTACAATGCGTATCTCAGAATATTCCAGCGGGCCGGGATCCCGGATGTAGTTACCGTGGCATCGGATTCCGGAATGATGGGAGGAAGCATTTCCCATGAGTATATGCTTCTGACACCGGTGGGAGAAGATTCCATTGTCCTGTGCCAGGAATGCGACTACCGTGCCAATATGGAAGCGGCAGAAAATATAGTGGCCAATGCGCCGGAAGAACCAGGGGAACTGGCTTGCATAGAGACGCCGGACTGCAAGACGATAGAAGATGTGTGCGCTTTTCTGCACAGCCCGGTAGAGACGTCCTGCAAGGCGGTCGTCTATCAGAAGAACCGGGACGACTCCTATGTAGTGGCTTTTGTCCGGGGAGATTATGAGGTGAATGAGACAAAGCTGCGCAATATTGTCGGAGAGGAGATCCATGCTGCAGACATCACTCCGGAGAGCGGTCTGACAGCAGGATATATTGGCCCTTACCAGCTGCCGGAGAATGTAATGGCGATTCTGGATATATCCCTGAAGGGGATCGCAGGCATGGTGGCTGGAGCCAATAAGGAGGGGTATCACTATACCAGCCTGAATCTGGACCGGGAGCTGGGAGAGGTGTCTTACCGGGATATCTCCAAGGTAAAGGAAGGCGGGATCTGCCCCTGCTGCGGCAAGCCTGCGCTCAGGATCCAGCGGGGGATCGAAGTGGGAAATATCTTCCAGCTGGGGACGAAATATACGAAGGCAATGAATATGCAGTACACTGATGAAAAGGGAGAACTCCAGTATCCCATCATGGGCTGCTATGGAATTGGCGTGGGCCGTCTGGTGGCTTCTATTTGTGAGGCTTACCATGATGAATATGGCCCGATATGGCCGATTTCCATTGCTCCCTGGCAGGTACATCTGTGCTGTGTGCGGGCAGACGATGAAGAGACTAGAAAGGTAGCGGACCATCTGTACCGGCAGCTGGAGGATGCCGGTGTTGAGGTGATCTATGATGACAGGGATGTGAGAGCGGGGGCAATGTTTTCCGATGCCGACCTGTTGGGCGTGCCGATCCGCGTGGTGATCAGTCCCCGCAATCTGAAGGAATCCTGTGTGGAGATCACTACCAGGGATAAGGCCGTAAAGGAAATGGTGCCGGTGGAGGAAGCTCTGGAGCATATCTGCGGGCTGAAGGAGAAAATGCTGGGACAGATTGCGGAGCGCGTATCAAAAAGATAATGAGAGGAGGCCAAGTATCGACAAGATACCTGGCTTCTCTTTTTCACCATAGAAAATAGAAATTAAGAAATACAGCGGAGCATGTGAGGGGAATACTATGAGCGGCAAAATGGACGTACAGGGAAGGATCACATTCCAGGATTTTGTATATGATAATAGTATGTTGGTTTTCTGGGGAAGCCTTGTCTTTCTTGCTCTTGCAGTGGGGATCGCAGGGTATCTCCGTTACAGGGACAGAAGGCAGAGAAAGCGGCTGGCGGGGCTGGAAAAATCCCTTTCGGAAGCCCGGGAGCAGATGCAGGCGCTGATCCGGCAGACCAGTACCATCACATGGCGGTATGAGTATATGACCCACCGCGTCTATCGGCTGAATCAGGATATGGATCTTGGGGAACAGGATGAGATTGTAGAAAATGTTCCGGAATATTATGTAAAGAAGCAATTGATCGCCCCTGAATATCAGCAGCAATTTCTGAAAATGTACCAGCTTTTGTTTGCCGGCGTCCAGAAGACAGAGGGAGTGTTCCGGATGAGGCTCCGGGAAAATACCCCCTGGACCTGGCAGAGGATCACCTATATCAACCATTATGACGAACAGGGAAATGTGGCGGAGGCTTTTGGGTACGCCAATGACATCACTCTCGAGAAGGAGAAGGAGGCTGTCCATATGCCCAAAGAGGAGCTGGATCCCCTCACTGGCGTTTTGAACCGTTATGCTTTTGGGGCGGCGATGGGAGAGATCCTCCGCGACCGGAGAGACAGCCATCTGAGCAATATCTTTTGTCTGTTAGATGTAGATGATTTTCAGGACGTTAATGAAAGATTTGGGAATCAGGAGGGAGACTTGCTTTTGAACCGTCTGGCGCAGATATTAAACCGTGCCTGCCGGCGGTCCGATCTGATCGGAAGGGCAGATGGGGATGAATTTATGATATTATTTGTGGGCGTATACGATACAAAGCGGATCGGAGACAAATTGTCGCGTCTGCTGGAGCGGATACATAGAATTGCGCTTCCCGATGGCAGTAAGCTGACCGTATCCATGGGAGCTACAGTGGCTGGGGAAGAGGATACCATGGATGACCTGCGCCAAAGGGCGGAGGCTGCTCTTGGGAGGGCAAAAAGCGCCGGGAAGGACTGCTATGTCATGGAGGAAGAGTTGACGGGATCCTCGTCTGGCTGTCAGTAATACAAAAAAAGTAGGAGGATAGAATGATCACGTTATTAGCGCATTTTTGTATCAGGGACCGCCAGGATTATCATTCGGCCAGAGTCAGGGAATCTTATGGAGTATTGTGCGGAGGGGTAGGTATCGGACTGAATCTCCTCCTTTTTGTTGGCAAACTGATCGCCGGCCTGTTGAGTGATTCCATAGCGGTCACGGCAGATGCTTTGAATAATCTGTCAGACGCCGGTTCTTCCCTGATCCTGTTAGTCGGTTTCAAAATGTCAGGACAAAAACCTGATACAGGCCATCCCTTTGGCCATGGGCGTATGGAGTATCTGTCGGGATTTCTGGTAGCCGTGGCTATCTTGCTGATGGGGATGGAACTGATCCGGAGTTCTGTGAGCAAAATATTCCATCCCTCCCAACCGCTGTACAGCGCTGTGGCAGTGGGGATCCTGATAGCATCTATTGGGATCAAATGGTATATGTATTTCTATAACCGCAGCATTGGCAGGAAAATAGGCAGCGCCGCTATGGCTGCCGCTGCCACGGACAGCCTGAGCGATATGGCATCCACGTTCATAGTATTGGTTTCTGTGATAGCAGAGAGATTTACAGGGCTTCCGCTGGACGGATATGGCGGTGTGGTTGTGGGGCTGTTTATTTTGTACGCTGGCTTTCGTGCTGCCCAGGATACGGTGAACCCTCTTCTGGGCCAGCCGCCGGAACCGGAATTTATTGAAAAGATTCGCCAGATCGTCATGCAGTATGAGGAGATCCAGGGGATCCATGACCTGGTAGTCCACAATTATGGTCCCGGCCGTACCATGATCTCTCTTCATGCGGAAGTATCTGACCAGGGAAAGCTGCTGGAGTTGCATGAGGTGATCGACAGCGCAGAAAAGGAATTAGCCCGGCAGCTTTCCTGTGAGGCCGTGATCCATTTGGATCCGGTCTGCACCCAGGATGTCAGGACGAATTCGTTAAAAGCAATGGCGTGCCAGTGCCTGGAAGAAATTGACGGGAGATTGTCTCTCCATGATTTTCGGATCGTGGAGAAGAAGGACTGTGTGAATCTGCTTTTTGATATTGTGATCCCTTTTGAGTTTCCTATGACGGATGAACAGGTGGTAGAGAAGCTGGTCTCCCGGATTGAGGAGGAGAGAGAGGGGTGTGTGCCGGTGGTGCATGTGGACCATGGATGAGGGAGGGAAAAGCTCTCAGGCTAAGGAATTTCGGGGAAAGGGGATTTTGACGCTCTTGTTATAATGTGATATAATGAACCCGCAAAGTGTGTTCATCTTTAAAAATTTCAGGATGGAGGATAAAGACATGGGGATGACAATGACACAGAAAATATTAGCTGCCCATGCAGGCTTGGAGTCTGTGCAGGCAGGTCAGCTGATCGAGGCAGATTTAGATATGGTTCTGGCCAATGATATCACTGGGCCGGTGGCGATCCATGAGGTGGAGAAGCTCAATAAAAAGACTGTATTTGATAAAGATAAGGTGGCTCTGGTTCCGGACCATTTTACACCTAATAAGGACATAAAGTCAGCGGAGCATTGTAAATGTGTCCGGGATTTTGCCAGAGAACATGATATTACCAATTATTTTGAGGTGGGAGAGATGGGGATTGAACATGCCCTGCTTCCCGAAAAAGGGCTGGTTGTAGCAGGGGATACCTGCATCGGAGCCGATTCACATACCTGTACCTATGGCGCCCTGGGCGCTTTCTCTACCGGCGTGGGAAGTACAGATATGGGAGCGGGGATGATGACAGGACAGGCCTGGTTCAAAGTGCCTTCTGCGATCCAGTTTGTTCTGACCGGACAGCTTCCCCAATGGGTGAGCGGCAAAGATGTGATCTTACATATCATTGGGATGATCGGTGTGGATGGCGCATTGTACAAATCGATGGAATTTACCGGGGATGGGATTGCCAGCCTGTCTATGGACGACCGTTTTACCATTGCCAATATGGCTATTGAAGCAGGGGCGAAGAATGGGATCTTTCCAGTGGATGAGAAGACGGTTGCCTATATGGAGGAACATTCTACGAAGAAATATACGGTGTATGAGGCAGATGAGGATGCCGTGTATGACGAGGTATATACGATTGACCTGAGCAAGCTGGAGCCAACGGTAGCCTTCCCCCATCTTCCTGAGAATACCAGGACGGTGGCAGAGGCCGGCGAGGTCCCGATCGATCAGGTAGTCATCGGTTCGTGTACCAATGGAAGGATCTCGGATCTGCGGGCTGCGGCGCAGGTTCTAAAGGGGCGCAAAGTGGCAAAGGGAGTCCGGGCTATTGTGATTCCGGCCACCCAGAAAATTTATCTGCAGGCTATTGAAGAAGGACTGGCGCAGATCTTTATCAATGCGGGGGCTATTGTCAGCACCCCTACCTGTGGGCCCTGTCTGGGAGGGCATATGGGTGTCCTGGCGAAGGGAGAGAGGGCAGTGTCCACGACCAACCGGAACTTTGTAGGCCGTATGGGGCATGTAGAATCGGAGATTTATCTGGCCAGCCCGGCAGTAGCGGCAGCCAGCGCAGTTACCGGAAAGATTTCCCAGCCGTCAGATCTGGGGCTGTAATAAAGAAAAGGAGGTAAATCAATGAAAGCGAGTGGTATTGTTCATAAATATGGGGATAATGTAGATACGGATGTGATCATCCCGGCAAGATATTTAAATTCATCGGATCCGGCAGAGCTGGCCAGGCACTGTATGGAGGATATAGATCCGGAGTTTGTTAAACAGATAAAAAAGGGCGACATCATAGTGGCCAATAAGAATTTTGGCTGCGGCTCCTCCCGGGAACATGCCCCTATTGCTATTAAGGCATCGGGGGTCAGCTGTGTGATCGCAGAGACCTTTGCGCGGATTTTTTACCGGAATGCCATCAACATCGGACTGCCTATCATTGAATGTCCGGAGGCGGCAAGGGCCATTGAAGGCGGAGCTGAAGTGGAGATTGATTTTGACAGCGGCATGATCTATGACAGGACCAAGGGAACAAGCTATCAAGGACAGGCGTTTCCCGAGTTTATGCAGAAGATTATCCGGGCCGAGGGCCTGATGAATTATATCAATGAGAATAAATAACAGCCGGGCGGGTATACGCAGAAAGGAGAAAACATGGTTTTTGGAGTGATTCTGGCAGGTGGGATCGGAAGCCGCATGGGAAATGTGGAGAAACCGAAACAGTTTTTAATGATCGGGGAGAAGCCAATCCTGATCCATACGATTGAGAAGTTCTATATGCATGACGCTTTTGAAAAGCTCATTGTTCTGTGTCCCAGGCAGTGGATGGAGCATACGAAGAATCTGGTGAAGAAATATTTTAAAGAGAAGGCAGATCATGTGAAGGTGCTGGAGGGAGGAACTTCCCGGAATGAGACGATTATGAACTCTATTGATTATATTGAGAAGGAATATGGCCTGGATGATGATACTATTATCGTAACCCATGATTCGGTCCGCCCCTTCCTGACGTATCGGATCATTGAAGAAAATATTAAGTATGCCAGAGAATATGGAGCCTGCGATACGGTGATCCCGGCTACGGATACTATTGTGGACAGCCAGGACGGTAAGGTGATCTCCAGTGTGCCGGACCGGGCTAAGATGTATCAGGGACAGACCCCGCAGAGCTTTGGGGCGAGAAAGCTGAAAGAACTGTATCATTCCCTGACGGAAGAGGAGAAGAAGATCCTGACCGATGCCGCCAAGATCTTTGTGATCAAGGGAGAGAAGGTGCATTTGGTAGAGGGGGAGGTATTCAATATTAAGATTACCTATCCCTATGATATGCGAGTGGCAGAGTCTCTGATTCAGGAGCAGAAGGAGAAGAAATAATATGTTAAATTCAGTATACCGGTTAGTTGCGCCCAGGAGATTTGAGGTATCTTTTCAGGACATTGACCTGACCAAGGATCAGGTAGTGGTACGTCCTACCCATTTGTCCATCTGCCATGCGGACCAGCGGTATTACCAAGGGGTGCGTCCGGCGGAGGTCCTGGCGCAGAAGCTGCCGATGGCATTGATCCATGAAGGGATCGGGGATGTGATCTATGATCCCTCCGGGACATTCCAGGCCGGGGATACCGTGATCATGATCCCCAATACGCCTGTGGAGGAGGACGAGGTGATCGCTGAGAATTACCTTCGTTCCAGTAAATTCCGGGCCAGCGGATTTGACGGTTTTATGCAGGAGCATGTGGCGCTTCCCTATGACCGGGCAGTAAGGCTGCCGGAGGGGATTGATAAGGTGATCGCCTCTTTTACCGAGCTGGTTTCTGTCAGCGTACATGCATTGCTCCGTTTTGACAGAATCGCCCATAAGCGCAGAGATGCCGTGGGGATCTGGGGGGATGGCAATCTGGGATACATTACAGCCATTTTATTTAAGGCCATGTTCCCGGAGACCAAGCTGTACATTTTCGGCGTCAGCCTGGAGAAACTCTCTTCCTTTACCTTTGCCGATGCCACTTATCCGGTGATGGACATTCCCAAGGGGCTTCTGGTCGATCATGGGATCGAGTGCGTGGGGGGAGATGCTTCCCAGAAGGCGATCAATCAGATCATTGACCATATCCAACCTGAGGGAACTATGGCGATCCTGGGGGTATCGGAGTACCCGGTACCTATCAATACCAGAATGATCCTGGAGAAGGGACTGCGCATGTTCGGCAGCAGCCGCAGCGGACGTGCGGATTTTGAGAAGACAGTGGCGCTGTATCAGTCCAATCCGGAGATCATCAGCTATCTCAGCAATATTGTGGGAGCCCAGATCCAGGTACGGAACATTAAGGATATGGTGCATGCCTTTGAGACAGATATCCAGAAAAGCATGGGAAAGACCATTATGATATGGGATAAATAGGACATTGTGGATAAGCAGGACAGAATGGAGGAATCACATGAAAAAGGGGAAACGTATCTTGGGGACGATGCTGGCAGTGATCCTGGCGGCAGGCTGCCTGATGGCCGGAACAGAAGCGCAGGCGGGGAAGAAAAAGGACAAGAAGGACGGGCAGGATCCTCAGCAGGAGAGGCGCGTTGATCTGAACGGAGAATACCACGCTGCTCTGGGGCTCCAGACGAATACGCAGGAATGGGTCTATCGCCTGGGCTATTACCAGGATGAATATTATGGCACGGAGGAATGGAGCAAGCTGGCTACCGGCACGTATGGGACGGATGAGTGCAAGACTTATGACGGAGAATTCCATGATGCGGTGATCGCAGGGAATGGAACTTATACGGTATCCCTGGAAAACGGGGATTTCCTGGGAGAGACTACCTTTAGCCAGCTTCAGGTGGCCACGGATATCCCTGATACGGGAGCAATTACCTTTTCTGATATGATTGTAGAGATCGATGGAGTGGTCAGGGGAACTTTCCCGGAACCTTATATGGATAAGGATGCCTATGCCGGAGGAAACTGTACGATGGTAGCCATTAATGACTGGCGCCAGGATCTGCAGGGAATGGACGGAGAGTGCGTTCCCCAGAGTAAGACCAACTCGATCAAGGTTACTTTTACTGTCAGTGGTTTTAACTATGATAAAGAGGAAGACACCGGAGAGGGGGAAGAGACGGGAGAAGGCGCTGCAAAGACGGAGGAGGATACCGGAGATCTGGGGACGTCTGCAGACAGCCCGGAGGCCAGTCCCCTCGAGACGCAGCAGGGCAGCGCTGCCGGAGTCAGTGCGGCCGTTATTGTCGTTATTGTTATTGCGGTTCTGGCAATTATCGGCGTGGTCCTGTCTGTAGTGAGAAGAAAGAAGCGGTAGCCCCGGTCTCTTGACACCAAAATGATTTATGGTTACACTATAAGGCAGTGTAAAAAAATATCAATGGACAGCGGACCAGTCTGCTGTCCATTCCGAATGATATAAGGGAAAGGAAGGGGTTCTATGAAGTATAAGATAGCGGCAATCCCCGGTGACGGCATTGGTCCTGAGATTGTGAGAGAGGCCAGGAAGGTACTGGATAAGGTGGGGCAGGTATACGGCCACATATTTGAATACCAGGAATTGTTGATGGGAGGCTGTTCCATTGATGTGTATGGGGAGTCCCTGACGGACGAGACCCTGGAGGCCGCTAGAGCTTGTGATTCTGTACTGCTGGGAGCGGTGGGCGGCGATGTGGGCCGGTCCAACTGGTACCAGATCGAGCCGTCAAAGCGGCCGGAGGCAGGACTTCTGAAGATCCGCAAGGGGCTGGAGCTATATGCGAATATCCGCCCGGCCATTTTATTTGAGGAACTGAGCGGGGCCTGTCCTTTGAAGGAAGAGATCACCCGGGGCGGCTTTGACTTTGTGGTCATGCGGGAGCTGACAGGCGGGCTTTACTTTGGAGAACGCAGGACGATTGAAGAAAATGGCGTGAAAAAGGCGATAGATACCCTTACATACGATGAGAATGAGATTCGGCGTATAGCTAAGTGGGGATTTGACGTGGCCATGAAGAGAAATAAAAAGGTCTGCAGTGTGGATAAAGCTAATGTGCTGGATTCCTCCCGCCTTTGGAGAAAGGTGGTCAGGGAGGTAGCCAGGGAGTATCCGGAGGTAGAGCTGACGGATATGCTGGTGGATAACTGTGCCATGCAGCTGGTGAGGGATCCCAAGCAGTTTGATGTGATATTGACTGAGAATATGTTTGGAGATATTTTGTCCGATGAGGCAAGTATGGTGACCGGTTCCATTGGGATGCTGTCTTCTGCCAGCCTGGGAGCTACCAAGCTGGGATTGTATGAGCCAAGCCACGGTTCTGCTCCGGATATTGCCGGGCAGGATATTGCGAACCCTATTGCTACGATACTTTCTGCAGCTATGATGCTCCGGTATTCTTTTGACCTGGAGAAGGAAGCCGATGCTGTGGAGAATGGGGTAAAGCAGGTATTAAAGGAAGGTTACCGTACGGCAGATATCATGGCGGAGGGAAAGACCCAGGTGGGAACAACAAGGATGGGCGATCTGATCGCAGGGCAGATCGGAGCCTGACAGGGAGAAGCTTTGCGGGAAGATTCACTGGAGGCAGAATAAGAGAAGCGATAAAAAAGGGCGTTTCAGATTGGAGGATAAGATAATATGAGAAGTGATGCGGTTAAGAAGGGGATGGCCACGGCGCCACAGCGTTCCCTGTTCAATGCGCTGGGGATTACAGAAGAGGAATTGGGGAAACCATTAGTAGGCATTGTCAGTTCTCAGAATGAGATTGTGCCGGGACATATGAATCTGGATAAGATCGTAGAGGCGGTAAAGCTGGGAGTGGCTATGGCAGGAGGTACTCCGATTGTATTTCCGGCGATCGCAGTCTGCGATGGGATTGCTATGGGCCATGTGGGAATGAAGTATTCCCTGGTGACCAGGGACCTGATCTGCGATTCTACGGAATGTATGGCGGCAGCCCACCAGTTTGATGCACTGGTGATGGTGCCCAACTGTGATAAAAATGTTCCGGGACTTTTGATGGCGGCGGCCAGGTTAAATCTCCCGACAGTGTTTGTGAGCGGCGGTCCCATGCTTGCCGGCCATGTGCAGGGCAAAAAGACGAGCCTGTCCTCCATGTTTGAGGCGGTGGGCGCCCATGCGGCAGGAAAGATGACAGAAGAAGAGGTGGACGACTATGTATGTAACGCCTGCCCCACCTGTGGTTCCTGCTCCGGAATGTATACAGCCAACAGTATGAACTGCCTGACCGAGGCAATCGGTATGGGACTCCAGGGAAATGGAACCATACCTGCCGTATATTCCCAGAGGATCAAGCTGGCAAAGCATGCCGGCATGAAGGTCATGGAACTTTTGGAAAAGAACATCCGTCCCAGGGATATCCTGACGGAAAAGGCCTTCCTGAATGCCCTGACAGTAGATATGGCGCTGGGCTGTTCCACGAATACCATGCTCCATCTTCCGGCTATTGCCCATGAGGCGGGAGTAGAACTGAATCTCGATATTGCGAACCAGATCAGTGCAAGGACGCCGAATCTGTGCCATCTGGCTCCGGCGGGTCATACCTATATGGAAGAATTGAATGAGGCTGGAGGCGTTTATGCAGTGATGCATGAGCTGAGCAAGAAGGGCTTGCTGGATACGGATCTGATCACGGCTACCGGTAAGACGGTGGGAGAAAATATCGCCAACTGTACCAATAAGAATCCAGAGGTGATCCGTCCGATCGAGAATCCTTATAGTGAGACGGGCGGAATCGCTGTACTCCGGGGGAATATTGCGCCGGATTCCTGTGTTGTGAAGCGTTCTGCAGTTGTAGAAGAAATGATGGTGCATGAAGGGCCGGCAAGAGTATTTGACTGTGAAGAGGATGCCATTGCCGCCATCAAGGGCGGAAAGATCGTGGCAGGAGATGTGGTGGTTATCCGCTATGAGGGACCGAAGGGAGGCCCCGGCATGCGGGAAATGCTCAATCCCACCTCTGCCATCGCAGGAATGGGATTGGGTTCCAGTGTGGCCCTGGTTACGGACGGGCGCTTCTCTGGGGCGTCCAGGGGAGCTTCGATCGGCCATGTCTCACCTGAGGCAGCAGTGGGAGGCCCCATTGCCCTGGTCCAGGAAGGAGATATTATTTCGATCAATATTCCGGAAAATACCATTAATGTCAAGGTATCCCAGGAAGAGCTGGATGCCAGGAAGGCACAGTGGAAGCCGAAGGAACCCAAGATCAAGACTGGTTATCTGGCAAGGTACGAGGCTATGGTAACCTCTGCAGATCGGGGAGCGATTCTGGAGATTAAAAAATAAACCCACAGGAAATGGAGGAAGAGGTCATGCAGTTGACAGGGTCTCAGATTGTGATCGAGTGCCTGAAGGAGCAGGGCGTAGATACGGTATTTGGATACCCGGGAGGGGCAATCTTAAACATATATGATGAATTGTACCGCCATCAGGAAGAGATCACACATATTCTAACTTCTCACGAGCAGGGGGCGTCCCACGCAGCGGACGGCTACGCCCGCTCCACTGGCAAAGTAGGTGTGTGCATGGCGACCAGCGGTCCCGGCGCGACCAACCTGGTAACAGGGATCGCTACGGCATATATGGATTCTGTTCCTATGGTAGCCATCACCTGTAATGTGGGGATCAGTCTTCTGGGGAAGGATTCCTTCCAGGAAGTGGACATCGCCGGCGTAACTATGCCGATCACAAAATATAGTTATATTGTGAAGGATGTAAAAGACCTGGCCCCGGCGCTGCGCCGGGCATTCCGTATCGCGCAGACTGGCCGTCCTGGTCCGGTTCTGATAGATATTGCTAAGAATGCTACCAGTGATAAGACAGAATTTAAGCGGGAGGTTCCCAAGCTGATCGGGCGCTGTACCCAGACAATAGAGGAGACTGCAGTAGAAAAGTCGATCAAGGTGATCCGCAAGGCCAAACGCCCTATGGTCTTTGTAGGCGGAGGAACTGTGATCGCCGGGGCCGACAAGGAGCTTCAGGAGTTTGTACGCCGGGTGGATGCGCCGGTGACAGACACACTGATGGGAAAAGGGGCTTATCCCGGCACGGATGATCATTATATAGGGATGCTGGGAATGCATGGAACGAAGGCAGCCAATCTCAGCGTGGGAGAATGCGATGTGCTGATCGTGCTGGGATCCCGCTTCTCTGACCGTGTCACTGGCGTAACGAAAAATTTTGCCAGGAAGGCGAAGATCATTCAGGTGGATGTGGATAACACTGAGGTCAATAAAAATGTGATGGTGGATATCAGTGTCATCGGCGATATTAAATCTGTCCTGGATATCTTTAATTCTAAGCTGGAGCAGCTCTCCCATCCGGAATGGATGGAGAAGGTGCTGCAGAGAAAGAAGGAGCTTCCCCTGTCCTATCCTGCAGATCGCCTGACAGGGCCTTACATTATAGAAAAGCTGGATGAGCTGACCAAGGGAGACGCCATTATCTGTACCGAGGTGGGACAGCACCAAATGTGGGCGGCGCAATATTATAAATATAAGAAGCCGCGCACCTTGATCACTTCCGGAGGCCTGGGAACCATGGGGTATGGCCTGGGGGCCGCCCTGGGGGCCAAGGTAGGAAATCCGGACAAGACGGTAGTAAACATTGCGGGGGACGGCTGTTTCCGCATGAATATGAATGAGATCGCCACCGCTACCCGCAGTAATATCCCGATCATTGAGCTGATTTTTGATAACCGGGTGCTGGGAATGGTGAGGCAATGGCAGACCCTGTTCTACGGGCAGCGGTATTCACATACCATATTGGAGGATAAGGTGGATTTTGTGAAGCTGGCAGAGGCTATGGGAGCCAGGGCGTACCGGATCACCAAGAAGGAAGAGGTAGAGCCGGTGCTTCGGGAGGCGATTGCCGCCGGCGAACCTGTCGTAGTGGATTGCGTGATTGCCAGCGATGATAAAGTATTCCCGATGGTAGCGCCGGGAACGAATCTGGAGGACGTCTTTGATGAAGAGGACCTTCTGAAGGGGAAGAACAAGGTAAAATAATATTTTATATACAACATAAGGAGGCACATAGAAATGCGCAGAGTGTATAATTTTTCAGCCGGTCCGGCGGTATTACCGGAAGAGGTATTAAAAGAAGCAGCTGAGGAAATGCTGGATTATAAGGGAACGGGCATGTCCGTTATGGAAATGAGCCATCGCTCTAAGGCATATGACAATATCATCAAGACTGCCGAGAAGGATCTGAGGGAATTAATGGGGATCCCGGACAATTATAAAGTAATGTTCCTGCAGGGAGGCGCTTCTCAGCAGTTTGCCATGATCCCCATGAATCTCATGAAGAACAGAGTAGCCGATTACATTATAACAGGGCAGTGGGCGAAGAAGGCATGGCAGGAGGCGTGTAAGTATGGCAAGGCCAATAAGATCGCTTCTTCCGAGGATAAGACTTTTTCTTATATCCCGGCTTGTTCCGATCTGCCCATTTCAGAGGATGCCGATTACGTATACATTTGTGAGAACAATACGATCTATGGTACTAAGTACAAGAAGCTTCCCAATACCAAGGGCAAGACTTTGGTTGCGGATGTCTCTTCTTGCTTCCTGTCAGAACCGGTAGACGTATCAAAATATGGTGTTATTTATGGCGGCGTACAGAAGAATATCGGACCTGCCGGCGTGGTTATTGTGATCATGCGGGAAGATCTGATCACAGAGGATGTGCTGGAGGGAACCCCTACTATGCTCACCTACAAGACCCATGCGGATGCGGATTCCCTGTATAACACACCGCCGGCATACGGGATCTATATCTGTGGAAAGGTATTCCAGTGGCTGAAGAAAATGGGCGGACTGGAGGTTATGAAGCAGAGAAATGAAGAGAAGGCAAAGATCCTGTATGATTTTCTGGATAGCAGCAAGCTGTTCCAGGGGACGGTAGTAAAGGAAGACCGTTCTCTGATGAATGTCCCCTTTGTCACCGGGAATGGTGATCTGGATGCCAAATTTGTCAAGGAAGCGGAGGCAGAAGGCTTTGTAAATCTGAAGGGCCACCGTACAGTAGGCGGGATGAGAGCCAGCATATATAATGCAATGCCAAAAGAGGGCGTGGAGAAGCTCGTAGAGTTTATGAAGAAATTTGAGGAGGAAAATGCATAATGTTTCACTATACATGCTTAAATCCCATTGCAGCAGTGGGATTAGACAATCTGACAGAAGAATATGTACAGACAGAGGATGCCGCAAAGGCAGAAGCGATCCTGGTGCGCAGCGCTTCCATGCATGATATGGATCTGCCAGGGAATCTCTGCGCAGTAGCCAGGGCTGGCGCCGGCGTCAATAATATCCCTCTGGAGGACTGCGCTGCGAAAGGAATCGTTGTATTCAATACTCCCGGGGCTAATGCCAATGGCGTGAAGGAGTTGCTGATCTCGGGGATGCTGCTGGCTGCCCGGGATATTGTAGGCGGTATCCAATGGGTTGAAAATAACGCAGAGGATGAGAATATTAATAAGTCTATGGAGAAGGCAAAGAAGAATTTTGCCGGCTCGGAGCTGAAGGGAAAGAAGCTGGGTGTGATCGGCCTGGGAGCGATCGGCGTGCTGGTAGCCAATGCCGGTAACCGGCTGGGAATGGATGTTTATGGTGTAGATCCTTACCTCTCTGTCCAGAATGCCCTGTCTTTGTCAAGAGATATTACCATCTGCAAGACCTATGAGGAAATTTATAAGAATTGTGATTATATTACGATCCATGTTCCCCTTCTGGAGGATACGAAAGGCATGCTGAACGGGGAGGCCTTTCGCCAGATGAAGGATGGAGTTGTGATCCTGAATTATGCCAGAGATACCCTGGTAAATGACCAGGATATGAAGCAGGCGCTGGAATCAGGAAAGGTAGGTAAATACGTAACAGATTTCCCGAACGCTGCCGTTGTAAAGATGCCGAATGTTATCGCCACTCCCCATTTGGGAGCTTCCACGGAGGAATCAGAGGATAACTGCGCAGTCATGGCGGTACAGCAGATCCGCGATTTTATGGAGAATGGAAATATCAAAAATTCTGTTAATTATCCTAATTGCGATGCCGGGAAATGTGATACGCAGGGAAGAATTACGGTAGCTCACAGGAATATCCCTAAGATGCTGACCCAGTTTACCAATGTCTTTTCTTCCGAGGGGATCAATATTTCCCATATGACGAATAAGAGCAGGGGAGATTATTCCTACTGCATCTTTGATATTGATTCTGACAGCAGTGAGGAACTCCAGAAGAAACTGGAGGCTATTGACGGGGTATTGAAGGTGCGCGTGATCAAATAATATATGTACAGAATATCGTAAAGAGCTGTGACTGGCTGCTTTGGGATCTCTGTTGGGGGAATGTGCTGGACATTCCCCTTTTACCTTGTACAAAGGAAATCAGGAGGATGGGACGTTGGATTATCAGGAAGCTAGGGAGTATATTAGCCATATACAGAAGGAGCAGGGAAGGGAATACACGCTGGATAAAGTGAGAGAACTCTGTGAGCGGGTCGGGCGTCCCGACAGGCAGCTGAGGATCATCCATATTGCAGGGACGAACGGCAAAGGGTCTGTTGGCGCTTATATCAGCAACTGCCTGGCAATGAGTGGTTATTCAGTGGGGCGGTATCTCTCCCCGGCTCTTTTTTCCTACCGGGAGATCATACAGCATGTTACCGGCGGGGCCTTTGGGCCAGAAGCGGAAATGATCTCCTGTGAAGAGACGGCCCATTGCCTTTCCCGCCTCCGTCAGGAGATTGAGGGAATGACAGCAGAGGGGCATGGGCATCCCACGGCCTTTGAGATAGAGACGGTGATGGCATTTCTGCAGTTTGCCGCCTGGCATGTGGATGTGGCTGTAGTGGAGACTGGACTGGGAGGAAGGCTGGACGCCACCAATTTTATTGAAAAGCCTGTATTAACAGTGTTTACAGATATCAGCATTGATCACAGGAATGTGCTGGGAGATACTTTGGAACAGATTGCCGCTGAGAAATTCGGGATTATGAAGGCGGGAATCCCTGTGGTATCTATTCGCCAGGAGGAAAGCGTGATGGAAATGCTGCGGGGGATCTGTCAGAGAAGAGGGCGGCGGCTGCGGATCGCAGAGCCGGAGCAAGTGATCCAGCAGGATCTCTCTCTGTCAGGCACTGAATTTTCTTATAAGGGACAGCGTTACCACCTGGGGCAGCTGGGGGCATACCAGGTGAGGAATGCCATTGTGGCGTTGGAAGCGATGCAGGAATTGCTGCCCCTGGGATTCCATAAAGTGAATAGCAGTTCCATTGGGATCGCCCTCTCCCAGACCCGGTGGCCGGGACGGTTTGAGGTTGTTTCCCGGTCTCCTTTTCTGCTGTTGGATGGCGCCCATAATCCTGCCGGCGCCCGTTGGCTGAAGAAATCTTTGGAGATCTATTTCCCCATGGAACGCTTTACCTGTATTGTGGGCGTACTTCAGGATAAGGATTACCGGGAAATTTTAAAGATCATGCTTCCCCTTGCCAACAAGGTTTATACCATTACGCCTCCGGGAGAGAGAGGCCTGGACAGTGAAAAGCTGGCAGAGGCAGTGCGGGAACTGAGAGGCCGGCGGGAAATCCCTGTGACCTGCTGTCCTACTATTGGTATTGCCCTGAGCAGGCTGGGGAGTACCGGAGGCCGGGAGAAGATCCTGGTCTTTGGAAGCTTATCCTTCTTAGGGGAGGTATATTCCTATTTTGACACTGCAAGGTATATTTGATACAATCAGGGAAATAAATTGCCGGGACATCCCGTAGGGCCGGACAGGCAGATTGGAGCGGTTATGGATACAAGAAAGATAGAAGAAGCTGTGAGACTGTTTTTAGAAGGGATAGGCGAAGATGTTACGCGAGAAGGGCTGCAGGATACACCCGCCCGGATCAGCGCCATGTGCCAGGAATTGTTTGAAGGTATGGGGCAGGATGCCAGCGCACATTTGGCCAAAACTTTTCAGGCGGACAATAATGAGCTGGTGGTGGAAAAGGATATCACTTTTTATTCCCTGTGCGAGCATCATCTTCTTCCTTTTTATGGCAAGGTACACATTGGCTATATTCCTGATGGGAGAGTTGTGGGGCTGAGCAAACTGGCCAGAACAGTAGAGGTTTATGCCAGAAGGGCACAGATTCAGGAGCAGATGACAGCGCAGATTGCAGACGCTATTATGGGACAGCTAAAGCCGAAGGGCGTCATTGTAGTGGCAGAAGCAGAACATATGTGTATGACGATGCGTGGGATCCGGAAACCAGGTTCCCAGACGGTGACCTGTGTTACCCGGGGGGCGATGAAGGGGACCGAGTGGCAGGACAGGTTCTTTCAGCTGCTGCGCAGAAGCTGAAAGAAATAGGAGACACAAGTAGAATGAAAATTGGAAATCGGGAATTTGATCTGACCTCAGGTCATGTATATATCATGGGGATTCTGAATGTGACACCGGATTCCTTTTCCGATGGCGGCAAATTTCGCCAGGAGGCAGAGGCGCTGCGCCATGTGGAAGAAATGGTTGCCCAGGGAGCAGATATTATTGATGTGGGAGGGGAATCTACGCGGCCCGGCAGCCAGAAAGTTGCTGTGGAAGAGGAGATCCTTCGCGTGACAGGGATCATAGCTGCTATTAAGCGGCGTTTTCCTGTTCCGGTATCCATTGATACCTATAAGGCGCCGGTACTCCAGGCGGCCGTGGACGAGGGAGCCGATCTGGCCAATGACGTCTGGGGGCTGCGCTATGACAGTCTTTTTGACCGGGACGGGAATTTGCTCCCCAAGGCAGGGGATGTTCTGCAGGAAGGCCGCTCACCCTGGGGAACGGAGACAATGGCTCAATTGGTCGCCCGGTATCAGCTTCCGGTATGCATCATGCATAATCGGCCTGAGGCGCAATATAAGGATTTTCTGACAGAATTAGAGGAGGATCTGGAACAGTCCCTGCAATTAGCCCGGCAGGCCGGCATTTCCAGAGATCAGATCATCCTGGATCCCGGCGTGGGCTTTGGCAAAAGTTATGAGAATAACCTTCAGGTCCTGGCCAATCTGGACAGGCTGCGCAAGTGGGAACTCCCGCTTTTGCTGGCGGCTTCCCGCAAATCTGTGATCGGGACGGCTTTGGATCTTCCGGTGGAAGAGAGGGAGGAAGGGACGATCGTAACTTCTGTTTTGGCGGCTATGGCTGGCTGGCAGTTTGTGCGCGTGCATGATGTGGAAAAGAATGCCCGGGCATTGAAGATGGCCGAACAGATTCTAAAACAAAAAGAACAGGGAAAATAAAAGAACAAGCCCCGCAGTATCAGGAGCTTGTTCTTTTATTTTACAATGAAAAGCGATGGCTTCCATCTATGAGCTTCTGATCCTTCATCAGAAGCCGTACAGAGAATCGGAATCATCATAATAAGAATCATCGTAATCGGAGTCATCGTAGTTGGAGTCATCATAATAGGAGTCATCGTAATCGGAATCCGAACCCAGGGAATATCCCGAGTAAAGGTCGCGCAGATACGACAGATCCGCATTGATCCCTGCTTTTTTCAGGGCCTCTGAAAAGAAGGTATAGGGGTCAAAGGATTCAAAATAACTCATCAAGGTGTCGTCAGAATCATCGGACATAGTAATGAATGTCGCATCATCTGCCGGTTTGGTATTCGGCGCATCTTTTGTTATTTCTGACTTGATCTGCGCTGTCAGAAGGGGATCGTTATTGCACAGGACAGTAACGTTGGTAGAAAAGCTCTCCTTCTTTCCATCCATCTGCAGGGCAAGGGCATAATTGGCAATGGCAGGAATGTTTTTAGAGGAAAAGGTAAAGGTGCCGCAGGCATAGCCATTGTCTGCCTTATTCATATCATAGTCTTCCACTTTAATATCTATTAAGTCGCTGGGGTCTGCAATATATTTGGAGATGCTTTCATCTTCAATATGGACGCCCAATTTGAAGTTTCCATTCATTACATTATTTTTGATCGTACCGGAGCCGGTGAAATTGACGAGTTCTTCTTTATTTAAGGTTCCTGTCAGGGAATATTGGAAATCAGCATTATCCTGGAGCAGCAGGTAGGAGAGGATGATCTCATCATTTTCTACAAAATCCTCTGTATCCTCAGGGTTACCAGAGAAGGTCAGGGTACGTCCGATGACCTCGCTCTTACTGTTGACATAGACGTCCATCGTTATATGGCTGTCCCCTAATTCTTCGGCAACGGAATCTAACTGGGGAGTGATCTCCTTTATGGTAGAATTAAAGTTTTCATATAAGTCAGGGCTGATGTTGGAAAGGATTTCCTTCAGCTCCTGGTCCTCCTGGGCTGTGGAGACCAGCTTTTGCAGCATTGCTGCAATGTTTTTGCTGTCATATTCTACCGTGAGCTTAGTATACTCCTTAGAGATCTCCTCCAAAGAAAGCTTCTCCGTAGTTTTGGTGACCTTGCCGTGTTCCTGGATAAAGACCGCAGTATAACGGTCAAATAATGTCTGGACTGCTGCAGTTTTCGGCAGATACTGCTGGATGTCTTCTAACATGCCAAACAGCTGGCCGGTGGAAGGATCTTCCGTAAGCTCTTTAAAATAGAAAGAATTATCCAGGTATGCCTTATTGATCTCCGGAATCTGTATATACTGCTCTTTGTTCTTATAATCCATATAATGATTCATGGTAAGAATATTCTTATCGTTGAGGAGCAGTTGGATCTGATTGGAGACAGTATCGTCTTCCATTTTGTTGCTTCCTTTGATTTCTGCGGTCTCCAGGCCGGAGAAATTAACAGGAAGGGTGGCGATCATTGTCTGGAGTGTAGGTTCTGCTACCAGCTTGCAGGAAAACTGGTTGGCCGTTTTGCTGCTTCCATAGAGCTGATAAGTCCGGTCATAAACGGATGTCAGGGCAGAGGAAGCCTGATCTCTGCCTTTGGTCTCTACATATTCATAATATTCTTCCGGGGTGGAAAAATTCTTTTTTATGAAGTTTTGCAGTGTGCCGGTAGCTGCCAGTGCGCCTGTTGTGATCGCTAAGACGGCAACAATGCAGATTGCTGCGATGAAAAGCGGTTTCTTTGGCTTTTTAACGGGACCGGTAGGCTCAACGGAGTCTGTTGGGATAGTTGGTAGTAGCTCCGTTGTGTTTTCTTCCTGGTCAAATTGAGTGGTCATGTTTTTCCTCACTTTCTTAATATGTGTTTTTGTTATCAGTCAGTAGCAAATTTACTATAAAGGAAGTAAGGTAATATGTCAATTCAAGATTTTCCCTTTTGTTGGGACAAGAAAATATCATTTGTCAATCGCCGGCAGGTATGCTAGACTAATGAAAAAGAACAGGGGAACAGGAGACATTATGGTAATAAAAGGAGAGGGAATTTGTAAGAGATATGGCAGGAAAAGGAAAGTGGTGCTGCAGGATGTGTGTTTTCAGGCAAAGTCCGGAGAGTGTGTCGGGATCCTGGGAGCCAATGGATGCGGCAAGACCACACTGCTTTCGATATTAGCCGGCTTCCAGCCGTCAGACGGAGGCCGTTTTTTAGTGGACGGCGTGGATCTGTTAGAACGCACTTCCGGCAGAAAGAAGGGCAACAGGATCGTTGCGTATGCGCCCCAGGAAAATCCGTTGATGGAGGAATTGACGGCATGGGACAATCTCCGTCTGTGGTTTCCCGGGGACCGGAGTGCCCTGGAGCAGGAGCTGAAGACGGGGATGCTGGCCTGCCTGGGAATTCCTGAATTTATTAATGTGCGGGTGTCTCATATGTCTTTGGGAATGAAGAAACGGTTAGGCATTGGCTGCGCCATTGCAGGCCACCCTAAGATTCTTTTATTGGACGAGCCCGGGGCGGCCCTGGATCTGGCCAGCCGCAGTCAGATGGAAGAATATATTGAGAGATTTAAGCGAGAAGGAGGGATTCTTCTTCTGGCAACCCATGAAGAGAGGGAGATCAATTTATGCGACCGCTATTATCTGCTGGAAGACGGTAGTTTAAAAGAGTATTCTTATCATGGAGATATCCGTCAGCTGGCCCGCCGTATACAGGGAGAAAAGCCTTTGGAAGAAGAGGGCGTATCATGAAACGGTGGAGAGTCTATTTACTGCTGGAATGGAAGAGGGCCATACAGCTTTTGCCGGCCCTGCTTCTGGCCGGCGGGTTATTTCTTGGGATCCTGGCCGGCCTGTTTCTGGCAGACCGGGAGCATCAGGCCTCCCGGCACAGGGGATCATTGCTGCAGATCGGCATTGTGGGAGAAAAGGATGATCAGTATCTGAATCTGGGGATCCGGCTGATAGAGCAGATGGAGAGCGTCAGTTACAACTGCCAGTTTCAATATATGGATGAGGAAGAGGCGCAGGAAGCCCTGGAACAGCAGAAAGTAATCGCTGTGTTTTTTCTGCCGGAGGGCTATGTGGATTCTCTGATAAAGGGAACCAATCAGCCGATAACAGTCCGGTTTTGCTCGGGGCAGTCCGGGATCGCCAGTTATATCGCCCGCCAGCTGGCAGAGGTAGCGGATGAACTGATCTGTGATACAGAGGCGGGGATCTATACAATGAAGGATTATTATCGGCAACATTCCCTGCCCGGTGAGAAAGAGGCCGATATCAGCTTAAACAGGAAATATATTGACAGGATCCTGTCGCGCTCCCTGCTGTTTGGCCAGAAGACGGTAAATGACAAAGAGGGAATGGAGGATGGGTTATATTACCTCTGCAATGGATTTATCCTTCTGTCCCTGTTCCTGGGATTATATTGCTCGGGCCTGTGGCAGCGGGATTCTATGGCATTGGCGCGGCAGCTAAAGCGGCAGGGAATGTCGGTCCCGCAGCAGCTGGCGGCCCGCTATGCCGTCCTGCTGGGGATGGAATTATTGATCTACGGAGGACTTTTTCTGGCGTTGTGGGCGCTGTGTGGGACGGGCATGCTGGAATTGAAAGAATGGACCGGGGAGCCCGCTGCATGGCTTCTGGGGAGGCTGCCCTGGTGCCTTCCTGTATTGCTGCTGAGCAGTGGGGTGATCCTGCTGGTGTATGAGTGCTGCAGGGATATGATAAGCGGGGTGGTCGTATTGTTCCTGGTTATTGGGGTAACTGGCTTTCTGTCAGGCTGCTTTTATCCTGTTACATATCTTCCTCCGCATATACAGCGGCTATCCGGCTTTTTGCCTCCCCGGATCATGTTTTGTTATATGGACCGCTGCATTCAGGGGAAAGGGATGTGGAAAGAGCTTGGCAGGATTTTGTGTTGCAGCGGGCTGTTTTTTTGCATTACAGTAGGAATACGCAGCCGCTATCTGTGTGAAAAGGGATTGTAAGGAGAAATGGATCAATGACAGGGGACGGAATGTGCAGGACTAAAAGGGAGGCCGGAGGGATGGGACGATGCGCCCTTTGGTTTCTTATGCTGGAGAAAAAAATATGGAGAAAGCCGTTGTTCCTGGGGACTATCCTTCTAATCCCTGTGTTTGTGCTGGCTTTGTCCGGAATGAGAGGAGAAGAAAGCATCCTTCAGGTGGCGCTTTTTGTGTCAGAGGAAGCGCCAGAGAGTTTCCGATCATTGGCACAGGAATTGGAGGAAAGCTCCAGCCATGTGGTCCGGTTTTACAGGGAAGATTCCCCGGAAAAGGTTCGCCGGGCTGTGGAGACGGATGTTGTGGAGTGCGGATATATCCTGAAAGATTCTCCTCGGATCATCTGCCTGCAGAAAGAGCAGTCTTTTCGTGTGAAAATGGTAAATGAGGTGGTTTATAGTAAAATGTATCCCAGCCTGGCCTATGACATCATGGAAGAATTCCTGCAGGACCATGTACCGGGCCTGGAGCTGGATGGGGAAGAGGAAGAATGGCTTCGGGGAAGATATGAAGAGTATCGGGACATGCCTTCTGTATTTCATTTTGAATATATGGATGGCAGTGAGAATGCTATATTAAATGATGAAGAAAGCAGCTATCTTGTGCTTCCTGTCCGGGGGATGATCGGAGTGTTGATTTTTCTGGCAGGCTTGTCCGGGGCTATGTTCTGGTACCAGGATAGAGAGAAGGGGATCTTTAACCAGCTGGAGCCGCAGGTACAGCCCCTGCTGGTATTTCCCTATATTATGGTTCCCCTGGCCAATGCAGGGCTTTTAGGGCTGGCTGGGATTCTTGCCAGCGGAATCGCCGAAAACATATTGCGGGAAAGTATTCTTTTATTGGCATATTTTGTGCTGCTGACGGGATACTGCTGCCTGTTGTGCCAGCTTGTTCCCCGGCTCTCCGGCCTGTTGGCGGTGCTTCCGATCCTGATACCTGCCTGCCTGATCTTTTGTCCTGTATTTGTAGATCTTTCTTCGGTAAGCGGGATTGCTGCGATCCGCAGATTCCTGCCTCCCGCCTATTATCTGGAAGGTCTGCATCAGAAACAGACGGTTTTGGGGATGATGATAGCGGGGGTAATATTCAGTATGGCGGGAATGGGCGTCTGGCATATAAAAAAGAAAAGAGTGTTTTGAAATAACAGATTGCAGAATCGGTATCTTCAAAACACTCTCATGCCCCTGCCAAGGATCGCCGCCCCCTGATGAATGCCAGGATATGTATCCTTGTGCGATCGGCGTGACAGGATTTGAACCTGCGGCCTCTTCGTCCCGAACGAAGCGCTCTACCAAGCTGAGCCACACGCCGTAAAAACAAAATAAACAACAATATAGTAATAAATGAAAAGTCGGCGTGACAGGATTTGAACCTGCGGCCTCTTCGTCCCTAACGAAGCGCTCTACCAAGCTGAGCCACACGCCGTTCATGCATTGCATGCTTTACTAATATAATCCAAAGTCTTTCTTCTGTCAAGATGTTTTTTTCAGAATCTGAACAAAGGGGCGGAAGAACCCCATGGCCAGTGGCCATGGCTACTGGCCATGGCTACTGGGATCGGGCGGGGGATTTCTTTGGCGGATTATTGACAAGTACTTTTGGGTAGTATATAATTATCCAATATATGGCGATGACGAAGAGAAGTAGCGCAGTTTATCGTTTCCAGAGAGCGGGGGCCGGTGGAATCCCTGCAAAGTGAATCTGCGTGAATAACACTTTAACAGCCGCAAGCTGAAACGCTGCGGGAGCAGGGGAGTAGGCGAGCCGTTTGCTGCGCGACAGACAGCAGGGCCGGCCTGGCTGGCCGTTGAGAGACTGCGAGATGCAGTAAGGCAGGTGGTACCGCGGACAAATGTGTTCGTCCTGACAGAAATGTTGGGACGGACTTTTTTTTCTGATAGCGTAATCCTGACAGGAAATGGTGAGAAATGTAATGGAGGGCAATGACATGAATGGGTCAAACAGGTATCGTGATAAAACGATGGATCAGATGAAGGAATCACTGGTAGGAGCTACAGTCCGGCTGGCCGGCTGGATAGAAAATATCCGGGACCATGGAGGGGTATCTTTTGTGGATCTGCGGGATATGTATGGCGTGATGCAGGTGGTAATGCGGGACACAAGCCTGCTGGACGGCCTGAGCCGGGAAGACTGTATTAGCGTAGAGGGTGTTGTGGAGCATCGGGATGAAGAGACCTATAATGATAAGATCCCTACCGGAACGATCGAACTGGAGGCCCACAAGGTGGAAGTGCTGGGCAAGGTATACCGCCAGCTGCCCTTTGAGATCATGACTTCCAGGGAGACAAGAGAAGATGTGCGGCTGAAATACCGTTATCTGGATCTGAGAAATCAGAAGGTGAGGGACAATATGATCTTCCGGTCCCAGGTGATCAGCTTCCTGCGGCAGAAGATGACAGAGCTGGGCTTCCTGGAGATCCAGACGCCGATCCTGTGCGCCTCCTCTCCGGAGGGAGCCAGAGATTATATCGTTCCTTCCCGGAAATTCAAAGGGAAGTTCTATGCCTTGCCGCAGGCTCCCCAGCAATATAAACAGTTATTAATGGTATCCGGCTTTGACAAATATTTCCAGATCGCTCCGTGCTTCCGCGATGAGGATGCCAGGGCAGACCGTTCGCCGGGCGAATTTTATCAGTTGGATTTTGAAATGAGCTTTGCAACACAGGAAGATGTGTTCCAAGTGGGGGAAGAGGTTCTGACCGCCGCTTTCCAGAAGTTTGCGCCGGAAGGGTATCAGGTGACCAGCGCACCTTATCCGGTATTCAGTTATAAGCAGGCTATGCTGGAGTTTGGAACAGACAAACCGGATCTGCGGAATCCTCTGCGGATCGTGGATGTGACGGATTTCTTCCAGCAATGTACCTTCAAGCCCTTCCACGGGAAGACGGTCCGGGCGATCAAGGTGCATGCCGATATGTCCAAGGGCTTCCATGAAAAGCTGTTGAAATTTGCCCAGTCAATTGGCATGGGAGGGCTGGGGTATCTGGAGGTCAAAGAGGACATGGCCTACAAGGGCCCCATTGATAAATTTATCCCGGAAGAAAAGAAGGGAGAGATTGCCCGGCTGGCCGGCCTTCAGCCAGGGGATACGATTTTCTTCATTGCCGACAGGGAAGAACAGGCGGCATTGTATGCCGGGCAGATCCGCACGGCGTTGGGAGAGAGGCTGGACCTGCTGGAAAAGAACGCATACCGTTTCTGCTATATTAATGATTTCCCCATGTATGAGTATGACCGGGAGACCAAGAAGATGATCTTTACCCACAACCCCTTCTCCATGCCGCAGGGAGGGTTGGAAGCATTGAACACAAAGGATCCTTTGGATATTCTGGCATATCAGTATGATATTGTCTGTAACGGGGTGGAGTTATCCTCCGGCGCTGTGAGAAACCATAATCTGGATATCATGATTAAAGCCTTTGAGATTGCCGGATATACCCAGGAAGACCTGGAAAAGAAGTTTGGCGCCCTGTACCAGGCCTTTCAGTTTGGTGCACCGCCGCATGCGGGTATGGCCCCCGGTGTGGATCGTATGATCATGCTGCTGCGGAACGAGGAAAATATCCGGGAGGTGATTCCCTTCCCGATGAATGGGAATGCCCAGGATCTTATGTGCGGCGCTCCGGGAGAGGTCAGCGAGATGCAGCTTCGGGAGGCGCATATTAAAGTGAGGGATTGACCCGTTACAGGGAAAAATGTAATAAGATAAAAGGAGGAGAATTATGTTTAAGATCAATGATAATTATTTGAAGCTTCCAGGAAGCTATCTTTTTTCAACGATTGCTAAAAAGGTAGCGGCATATTCAGACGCCAATCCACAGAAGGATATTATCAGGCTGGGGATTGGGGATGTGACCCTTCCTCTGGCGCCTGCCGTAATCAGCCGCCTTCACAGTGCGGTTGATGAAATGTCCCAAAAAGAGACCTTTAAAGGGTATGCGCCGGATCTTGGCTATGAGTTCCTCCGCAGTGCAATTGTAGAGAAGGATTATAAGGCGAGAGGCTGCGATATTGGGATTGATGAAGTGTTCATCAGCGATGGCGCCAAGAGTGATTCCGGCAATATTGGAGATATCTTTGATCAGGACAACAGGATTGCTGTGTGTGATCCGGTATATCCTGTCTATGTAGATACCAATGCCATGTCGGGGCGCACCGGGACCTACGATCCTGAGACGGAGAAATGGTCGGATGTGATCTACATGCCCTGTACCAAGGAGAATCAGTTTGTTCCTGAGCTGCCGAAGGAGAATCCGGATATTATCTATCTGTGTTTTCCGAACAACCCTACCGGTACCACGCTGACTAAAGAACAGCTCCAGGTATGGGTAGATCATGCTTTGAAGATCGGGGCCGTGATCATTTACGATGCGGCTTATGAGGCTTATATTTCCAGTGAGAAGGTTCCCCATTCTATTTATGAGTGCCAGGGGGCCAAAGGCTGCGCCATTGAGCTGCGCAGCTTTTCAAAGAATGCCGGCTTTACCGGAACTCGTCTGGGATTTACCGTGGTTCCCAAGGAACTGAAATGCGGGGAGGTATCTTTAAATAGTTTATGGGCCCGCCGCCACGGAACGAAATTTAACGGCGCTCCTTATATCATTCAGGCAGCGGGCGCTGCAGTATATACGGAGGAGGGAAGGAAGCAGACTCAGGAACAGATCGCTTATTATATGAACAATGCGAAGCTGATCCGCGAGGGCCTGACGGCTGCGGGATATGAGGTGTTCGGCGGCGTAGATGCGCCTTATATCTGGCTGAAGACGCCGGATAAAATGACTTCCTGGGAATTCTTTGATTATTTATTGGAGAATCTGAATATAGTGGGAACTCCAGGCTCTGGATTTGGCCCCAGCGGAGAGGGCTATTTCCGGCTGACAGCCTTTGGCAGCCTGGAGAACACAAAGAAAGCAATGGAGCGTATTCAGTCAGGAAAAGTAAGCTGAAAGGAAGTGTTGCTATGAGAAGAGGAAGTTCCGTTTTATTTGGGTGCGTACTCGCTCTCAGCCTGGCGCTGATGCCGGCGGCAGGGGGGAAGGCAGACGCTGTGATAGAAAATGAGGATACCAGCTATGACCGATATCTTGCCCTGGGGGAGGACCTGAAGCCGGAGGAGAAGGCAAAGGTACTTAGCCTGCTGGGGACTACGGAAGAGGAACTGGGCGCTTACAAGACTGTGGAGATCACAAACCAGGAGGAACATGATTATCTGGGGAGCTATATTGATTCCAGTGTGATTGGCAGCAGAGCCCTTTCCTCTGTTATGGTGGTCAAGACGGAGGAAGGCAGTGGGATCCAGGTGACAACGGACAATATCAGCTATTGCACCTCTGGGATGTATTGCAATGCGTTGATCACAGCAGGCCTGAAGGATGCTGAGGTGAAGGTGGCCGGGCCCTTTCCGATCTCCGGGACTTCTGCCCTGGTAGGAGCGATGAAGGCCTATTCGGTGATGACGGGGCAGGATATTTCCGAAACGACAATGGATACAGCGACCAATGAGCTGGTCACCACAGCAGAGGTGGCAGAGAATGTGGGAGATTCCCAGAAGGTAGAGGAACTGGTGGCAGCAGTAAAGCATCAGGTATTTGAAGAACAGCTGTCTACTGCAGCAGATATCCGGGATGCCATTCAGGCATCGGCGGATGCGCTGGATCTGAACTTATCGGATGAGGATGTGGAAAATATTACCAGTATGATGGAAAAGGTAGCCAAGGAAGATATCGATGTGGATTCCATTAAGGAGCAGGCTTCGGAAATCTATGATAAGTTAAAGGATGCAGGGATCGATCTGGGACAGGTGGATACCCAGGGGCTGCTGGAACGGGTAGGAGACTTTTTTGCAAATATTTTTAATGCGATTAAGGACTTTTTTGCCGGGTTGTTTTAGGGAATGTGTCCCGGGGGATAATGGCTGTATTATCTTCCGGGATTTTTATAGACGAGGAGGATGCGCAATGGCAAATGTTATTTCTGATGAAACCATCGAGTATGTAGGGATCCTGGCAAAGCTGGATCTGGATCAGGAAGAGAAGGAGCAGGCCAAGAAGGATATGGGAGAAATGCTGGATTACATTGATAAGCTGAATGAATTGGATACAGAAGGCGTTGAACCCATGTCCCATGTGTTTCCGGTAAATAATGTGTTCCGGGAGGATGTAGTAACGAATGAGGACGGCCATGAGGCGACTCTGGCCAATGCTCCGGAGAAACGGGAAAATAGTTTCGTTGTACCAAAAACGGTATAGAGGAAAGGATTGGTGTTTGCAATGTCCATTATGGATCTGACAGCCGTGGAGCTGGGAAAGAAAATAAAGGCGGGAGAGCT
>CANPZE010000026.1 GCA_947589315.1 uncultured Lachnospiraceae bacterium
TGTTATATCAATGCGCATTTATATGAATATGATAGAACGATTCGTAATGTCACAGCTATTCATGCGTCATGGAGCAAACCCATGGAAGAAAAGTTTTTAGATCACAAAGAGATTGTTATGTTTTTTCTTAAAAATGGGAATCAAGAGAGAAAACTCTTGCTGAAGAGATTAGCTCTGGTGTATGTATCAGCTTGTATGGCGGCAAACCCCTATCCGAAGTATAAGGAATTGCGAGAAGAGATCGAGCGGATATAAAGATGAATGGTTTGTATACCCAGAAATGTCTGACTGATTCCGTACTGGCGTTGTTCAGAGAGAATATGGAATAATACTGGAGGAGAAAGCAAAGTGAATATTTTAATTGCCACAAATTCAAATTATATAGGACCAACCTCTGTAATGGTTTATTCTCTTTGTCGCAGCCATATAGGAAAAGAAGTAAATATTTATCTCGCATATCATGACCTGCGAGAGAAAGATATCGAAAGGCTGAACAAAATAATTTCCAGTTTTGAACAAAAATATTTATATCCATTAGATGTAGGTGGAGAGTTTTCGTCAAAAGTATCTGCAGCGGGAAGGTTTTCCTATGAAACGTATTATCGTATTTTAGTGGTGAATCTCCTACCGGAAAATGTGGAGCGCATTCTATATTTAGATGCTGATATGCTGATCAAAAAGGATTTGACAGAAGTTTATATGACGCCGATGAGTGATACATGTCCTTTTGTTGTCTGTGATGATATTGAAGGACATGCAAGAGGAACTTACGAGTCAGCCATGGAGAGGGTTGCAACTCCTTATAACTATAGATATTTTAACGCAGGATTCATGCTGATGAACTTGCGTTACTTGAGAAAGAGAAGGAGTGTTGGTTATATTCTGGATGCATTTTATAGAGAACGGTATCCATATCCTGACCAAGACGTACTAAATCATATGTATTATGATAAGGTTCAGTATGTTCCCTGGTCTTTATACAATATGCCGCCGGAATGGTGGAAAGTGGATACAGAAGCGCTGTCCCGGGGAATTCTGCGCTTTGCCAGTTATCCGGATATGAATAATTCTTTGATCGATCAGGAGAAACGCTTTGCAGACGTAACGATCCAGATGCGTGATAACGCTCATATCATTCATTTTATGGGATTCTTAAAGCCATGGCAGTATCGCAATAAACCGATGTATTCAGACGTCGCATTATATGCGGGGCTTTGGTTTGACTGTGAGCGGGAAATGTATGAGACGATTGAAGGGTTGGAACGACTGGACACTTGACAAGGGGGACAATTCAGATATCTCAAAAACATAAAATGAAATGCCCCAAAAACATAAAACAAAATGCCTCAAAAATGTAAAATGAAACACCTCAAAAACACAAAATAACGCGAGATGGCCTACACCCGCGAGGACGGTGTAAAGATCGTACCGATCGGTACGTTGCGGGACTGAGGATCGATTTGGTTATCCGATGCGATCCTCAAATTCTCGCAGGATCGCTAAAAGCTCTGGAGCGAGAAATCCCTCGGCCGCCTGCCGGATGTTATCGGGGACGCCGTAGTACGCTTCGGCGATCCCGCCGGTGATGGCGGCCAGTGTGTCGCTGTCGCCGCCGATGGAGATCGCGTGGCGGATGGCGTCTTCGAAGTCCGTGGATTCTAAAAATGCTTCGATGGCCTGCGGTACGGTTCCCTGGCAGGTCTCGTTGAAGCGGTAGGTATCGCGGATCTCGTCGAGCGTGAAATCCAGCGGGTAGTACGCCTCCCGGACCGCGCGGCGGATCTCATCCTTTGTGCTACCGGTTCGGGCGAGATAGATAGCCGTCGTGACGGCTTCGGCGCCTTTGAGGCCCTCGGGATGATTATGCGTGACCTCCGTGACCGACCTGGAAAGGTATTTCGCCTCGTCCAGGCTCGATGCGATAAAACCGCAGGGGCTGACTCGCATCGCCGCTCCGTTCCCGAAGCTATGGTACGGCTGCGGATTGTCCGAATACATCCATTCGTAGAAGCGGCCTCCGTAACCGCATCCGGGATGGGGCTGGCCGATCCGGCGCATCCAGTAAACCGCTTTCCCGCCGAGACCGGCGTAGTCGCCTTCGCAGGAAATAAGAGCCTTCGCGATGGCCAGCGTCATGATGGAATCGTCCGTGGGTTCGCACTCCGGGGTGAAAAGTTCAAAGTCTTTGCTTCTGTGATTGTTCCATTCAAAGCGGGATCCAACGATGTCTCCGATGATTGCTCCAAGCATATTGATTACCTCCATAAAATGCAGCTGTCTGTTTTTCTCTTACAGCTTCATTATAAGACAAACGGGGATCGGTTTGGTCGCATGGCAGGCGACAGTTATTTTCCCGGACATTCTTTCCGGATTATGCGCCAAGGAGATTCTGGTCGAAGGCGAAAAGGGCCTCGTTGATCTCGAAAATATTGTAATTCCCCTGGCTGATGAAAAACTCAACGATAATGTCAAACTTATTGCTGTGGGAGAGGGCGAAGCCCGCTTTCATCAGCATTTCCTGCGTCTCGCCGAGGGGAAGCTCGAGGGCGATGGCGAAGGCCAGGACGGTGGGCTTGCTCGGTTTATAGAGCTTGTCGCTTCGTATTTTGGAGAAGAGCTTGCGGTCGATGTTCGCTTTCTTGTAGCATTGGGCGTCCGTGATGCCGCGTTCGTCGATCTTGCGGAGAAGCATTTCCGAAAAGCTCTCGTCGATCATGCGGATCGCTTCATCCAGAGAGGAAGCGGCCGGCGCTCCTGGTTGGGCCTGCACGATGGAAGCAGCCGGCGCTCCTGGTTGGGCCTGCACGATGGGCGCGGCCGGTACAGTTGCTTGGGGGACGCTGTCAAACAGAGCGGCGTCGCCGAGGTAGAGGCTGCGCATTTGCTCCCGGCGCAGGTCGGTATGCTCCTCTACATAGTGGTCGTCGATGTACTCGGCTATGTCCTTGAACAGTTTTTCGCTGATCTGGTAAGCGGCTTTATCGAAGATTACGAGATAGACGGTCATCTCATTTTCGAAAAGGAAGTCGCTGATCGTATCGATGGCGACCTTCAGGGCCTTGTCTTTCGGATAGCCGTAGATGCCGGAGGAGATCAGCGGGAACGCCACGGTTTCGCACTTGTTCGCTTTGGCGAGTTCAAGGGATGTGCGGTAGCATGAGACCAGTTTGTCGCGCTCTCCATGATGGCCGCCATGCCAGCGGGGGCCCACGGCGTGGATCACGTATCTGCAGGGCAGGCGGTACGCGCCGGTGATCCTGGCGCTGCCGGTTTCGCAGCCGCCCAGCGTCCGGCACTCTGCGAGCAGCTCCGGGCCCGCGGCATGGTGGATCGCGCCGTCGACTCCGCCGCCTCCCAGCAGGGTCTGGTTGGCTGCGTTCACAATCGCGTCTACCTTCATTTTCGTGATGTCATTTCGAACTATTTCAAGCGGCATGGGTTGTCCTCCTTGCGTCTAAATACTTGCTCATTAATTCAAGATGGTGCATGATCGAAAATTTCTTTACAACGCCCAACCCCGGATAGGTCTGACTCCGATAGGCCGCTTCAAATTCCCTGATACCTGCCGTATGTAATTTCATGGACTTGTTCCATTCAACAAGCTTTTCCACAGCTTCAGCAAATTTCCTTGCAGGGTCAGAAATATCGTCATTGGAATCCGAAACAAAGTGAGCGATACGTAAGATCTTTTTCTTGTCGAAGTATACAATATGAATTGCTACCGCATACGGAGCAAAGCCTGTTTCGTTATACTCTTCACCGACAACGGAATAGTCCGAAAAACCCTTATATCCATCATCGATATAATATAAATGATCGGAAGAGAAAAACTCCGTTTTAATCTCCGAATAATCGATGTTTCTCATTTGTTTGGGAAAATGATCCTCACATATGACCCGATTCGGACGAATTCTTCTTCTGAAATCGCTCTTATCAGGAATGAGATTGTAAAGAGGAATACTGTCGCCGATTATCTCTTCATAATAGTTGATAGAATCCGGGTTGCTGCAAAGGAGGAGCAAAGCTTCGATAGGGATTCCGTTCTTATCCGCAAAATCGATACATTCGTCTAATGCAGAAGTAACATAAAAAGAAGAAATAACATGGGGGCGGTTAAGCTGATCCTTGATCTGATCCCGGATAGCGGCGTTACTTTTCTTCTGCCAGTCCTTAAGCCATGAACCCACCTGTGGATTCCGGATAATAGCGATAGACTTTCCTGCATTGCAGAAGGCGTCCACCGTTTTGGTAAATGTTGTGGAAACCTTTACCGGCTCCAACACCGGGATGACCTGATTGCTTAATAGATTTTGGTTTACACATTCCCGAAGAGCCAAAAGCTCAAATTGACGCCCGCGCAAAATCGGAAAATACATAATAACCTCCCTAGGAACATAGAAAGCGGCTTAGGTTTATGTAGTCATTTTTACGAAAATTCGAAAAATACACCAGAAACTTCAATTCGTATGGAACATTTGAGTATTCATCGATATCAATCCTGGCGCGAAGCTTCAGCGCCTGAAGAAACAGATGATAGGCGGCGTCCGTCGGCAGGGATTCAAATAAGCTTTTGCATGCTCTATAGTATTCGAACTGCGATACCGATGGTAATGCGCCAAAAAGGTCTAATAAAATATGCTCGTATTCCCTTTTGCGCAGTATTTTAAACATAATGGAATTAGAAAGATCATCACGGTATTCGACGGCTTCCTTCCGAGTACTCAATGTTCCTTTCCTGGTCAGCAGGCAGATTCCGGCGGGAGAGTGATTCAGCTTCTGACTTATTTCCTTATATTTCTCTTCTGGAGTTACGACAACTACCTTTGAAAATGCTTTGTAGTAATCTTTCAACTGACTATCCAGCCGGTCGAGGTTATCCAGAGCCGTTTTGATCTCATATACGACGGCCTGTCCATTTATCAGGATAAAATCAGCCTTGGAACCTCCGATGGGAACCTCAGTTAATGCGGTTGTAGTCCGTGGATTGTGAATACCAAGTAAAAGCTTGTTGAGCAGAGTATTCTTATAATAATACTCATTCTGATAATCTGTTTTCAGATAATGATATATCTCGCTGATGCATTCACCGTTGGTCATAGATGTATCATCTGCAATAAATCGACGTATCACAGCCGAATAAGCGGGATTTTCACCTTCGCTTAATAACTGTTTGAAGGTGTTTCGAGTGAAAAAACTGTTTAATAGAATTGAACTTGCTAATTCCACTCTATGCACCCCCTTGTATCGACTGTCAGATACATCATACCACTTGTATTGTATAAATTGTCTGTCGATCTGTCAAGATACACATGAGCGCCTTATTATAGAACTATTTAAATGTGGACGGTGTATCATCATACCGCTGCGGCGGTGCGGCGATTGAATTTTTGATTATTTCTCCCCCCAACTCGGTTCCCGATGTGTTATAATGTTTTTAGCTTAGAAATGAAACAATGTGTTTCCCGTATAAACCACTTTCATATAAACCGGAGTCAAGGAGAACGTTCATGGACAGGATGCAGCTTCTGCTGAAGGACACGCCCATCATGGAAATCTCGGAGGATGGCGGCTGCGAGGTGCTCGCGCCGGCGCTGCTTCCGTATGGGCTGAGGTGGGAGCGGGTCACGTTCGCCGATGTGATGGAATGGGCTGCCGGCCGGACGATCCCTATGGGACGGAGCTTCGCCAAGGAGATCCTCGGCGCGCTGCGGCTTTCTCAGGTGAACCGGTTCGCAGTCTGCAAGGCGTGCAGGGGGCTGAGCCTGACGGATTCCTACTGGCTCCGACAGGAGGGCGACACGAAGACCTGGGATGAGGTGAGCCTGTTTCGGAACCCGTTCATGCTTTATGTAGCGGAGGTGTCGATGTCCGGACGTATTCTGAGTGAATACGCCCGCCGGATGCAGCTGAAGGAAATGCAGGAGAGCATCCGGCAGCGGATACCAAGGATCCATACGCCGGAGGTGACGACGCAGGGAGCCAGCGCCAAGGCGTGGATCCACGGGGGAGACGGCCTTTTCCTGCATAAGGTCGGGAAGTATGAGATTCCGGCGCATCAGATCCTGACGGCGCTGCATTTCCCACACATTTCCTATTGCCGGTCTGGGGAAAATGAAATCTCCGCTTATCTGGCGCCGGAGCGCCGCCAGTGGCTGGACAGCATCGGGGAAGCGGTGGTGAAATCGCGGATCTTCACATCAGAGGATACGGCTTATGTGACGTTCGAGGAGTTTCGGATTTATTGCGACGCGCAGGGGTTGGATCCCTGGCGGGAGGCCATGAAGCTGGATCGGGAGGCTTATCTGCGTATGCAGGTCGCCGATTATATCCTGAACAATCCGGACCGCCATGGGCAGAACTGGGGATTCCTGATGAACAACGCCACGGGGCGGCTTGAGGGCTTCTGCTCTCTGTTCGATCATGACAGGGCGTTTAGCGGGGACGGACGGGTTCTTTCCCAGACGACGGAGCTGCCGGCGACTCTTGAGGAGGCGGCAGCCGGGGCGTGGGAGCAGCTATGTGCGGAGGATGAAGGGGTGGGGGCGGAATACCGCCGGAACTTTGCTGCGTTAAAGGAGGCGGAGAAGCCTGCGGATCTGTCAGTAGAACAGTGGGAGCAGGTTCTGGAGAGAGTTCGTCAGCTTGTCGGGGAATGAAACAAATCAACCGCTGCTCGATCGGGAAAACCCCGGATCCGGCAGCGGCTGTTTATCTTACACCTTTCGGTTGGAGCGATACGAGTTCAACAGAATATAACATTGTGTTGAACTGGATATCACCTTGCTATGATAGCATAATTCAAAATAGATTTCAATTCTTTTTCGTTGGTAATGTTTTAATCTTTTCTTAATATCTTCCACAAATATTCCGAATTATAGATTCAATTTAAGGAAGACCATATCCTTATCATCCTGGTCAATGGAGAGGTACCGTTTGGTAATTTCCAGCGATGAATGATTGTAGATCGACATGATCAGAGCCGGCGGAACGCCGTCCTTCCAGGCGTGATAGCCGAAGGTTTTCCGAAGGGAATGACAGCTGATCGTGCCGGTGATATGGAGCGCCAGCGCCGCGTCCTTGATGATGTGAAACGCCTGCGTCCGGTCGATCGGGCGGTTCTGCCCCTCCCGGCTCATGAAGACGTACTGGCCGGTCTTTGGAGGCTCAGGAAATGATCCCCACAACAGGGCCAACGCCTTTACCGCCTCCTGGTTCAGGGCTATCTGGTTGTGCTTGCGGGTCTTCTGCTCCGTGATACGGATATGATCCCGGAAATGCCATCGTCCGAAATCATATACATCGTCCCAGGTAAGCGCGAGCAGATCTCCGATCCGCAGAGACGTATTGACACCCAGGGTGAACAGCGTGTAATTTCTTACCTGATGCCGGTCGAGATAATAGGTCTTGAGTCGTTGAATATCTCTTTTGTCCTTGATGGGCTGTGTCTTTTGCATTCTCATGCACCTCCGCTTAGAAATTTGGCAAAAATTGCCATATTCTAATACTATCAGTCTTTTCAGAATATTTGGTCGATTTATGCACAAAATGACAGACTGCTTTCTTTTCGGCATGCCCCGCCATGCGAGTTCAACACAATGTTATATTCTGTTGAACTGGACATTCACCCAAAAGGAACTGGCGGATGCCACACGATACCGTGACGTATCCGCCCGCTTTATGAAAACCGGGACGGAGTGCGTGGGTCTTGCGGCAGCGTACGCCGGAAAGGGGTTATACGGCCACAGCGTGGGCATCGGCCATTCGGGCCGCCTTTAAGTTACGAAAGAAGCAGAAGGCGGTGCGAAAGGGCGAAGCTTACCCTTTTGCGGCTCCCGGTACCGAACGAAGGGAGCGATCAGGGCTTATGCTGTGGTACGTGATTCAGACCTATACGGGACGGGAGGAGAAACTGCTCTGCATGCTGCGGCGCATGGTGCCGCGGCAGCTGTACGGCGACTGCTTCGTAGCCTATCACGAACAGCTGCGCCACCGGCAGCAGGAGAACCAGATCCATATCGAGCGGATCTTTCCCGGCTATGTATTTGTCACATCCGACGCGCCGGACGAGCTGTTTCTGTTCCTGAAAAATGTCCCCGCGATGTCGAAAATGATCTCCGACGGCGAGTTCTATTTCCTGCCTCTGGATCCAGTGGAGGCACATTTCCTGGAAGAGATCATGGACGGGGATCACGTGATCCGGCTCTCCTATGTGGCGACGGACGGCAGGGACCATGTTACCTACGTAACCGGCCCGCTGGAGGCGGCGCTGAAAGAGGATGAGAAGCGGGTCACGGGATATCATTTCCGGCTTCGGTATGCGCGGGTGCGGCTGGCGTTGGCCGGTGAGGAGAAGGAAGTGCGGATGGGGATCATTCTGGACAATGACGTCCGCAGGGAGCTGACCTACGGCAAGGTGGAGGCGCCGATCGCCGTTCCGGAGAAATACCGTCTGATTCCCCATGAGGCGGAGCATCATGATTTCACCCAGGGCGAGACGGTCCGGGTGATCCGCGGCACGTTTGCGCCGTCGACGGCGATGATCTATCAGGTGAAGAAGCACAGCGTGGTCATCGGCGTGAAGCTCTTCGGGAGGGATACCCCCTCGGAGGTGTCGTTCGGCGATATCGAGAAGATTTCAACGTGAAAACGGGGCAGGTTCAAACCGCCCCGTGGGAAGCAATGTTTTCATCATTCAGAAGGAAAGGGGCGGACACGGATGCAATGGTACCTGCTTAAGACATGGGCCGGCCGGGAGGAAGAACTGGTAAAGGAAATCCGGCGGACCGTTCCGGCCTATCTGTATGAAGAAGTATTTGTGATCCATACCGAGCGGATCTGGCGGCGGCAGGGGCGGAGCATCATCCACCAGGAGCCGCTTTTCCGGGGCTGCGCCTTCCTGACCTGCAGGGATTCGGAGCCCATCTGGCGGCGGATGGGGCAGGTGCCGTTCCTGTCGAAATGGATGGACCTGGGGTATCTGACCGTCTATCCCCTGATGGAGAAGGACGCGGCTTTCCTGCAGAAGATCGCAGGCGACGGGCATGTGATGCGCCTGTCGTATGTGCTGCGGGAGCGCGGCGGGATGGGGAGCGAGGCATTGGCTGTCGCGGGCGGCGGTGCGCAGAGCGTCATGGGAAGCGGTGAACCTGCGACTATGGGCGGTAGAGCATCTGCGGTTCTGAGCAACGGCGCATCTGCGGTCGTGGATAACGGGGCATTGGCAGTCATGGACAATGGCGCACCGGCGATCCTGGGAAGCGAGGCATTGGCTGTCGCGGACAACGGCGTCCGCTACCATGTCTCCGGCCCGCTGGAATATTGCCTGAAAGACATCGAGACCATCGAGTTCCGGAAACGTTTCGTGAAGCTGCGGAAACGACTCTGGGGCGAAGACATGGTGATCGCCATGGGAATGATCCTGAATGAGGACCTGGAGCAGAAGCTGATCTACGAGGGCCTGGAAGTGACGGTGGAGCTGCCGCAGAGCTGGACGGACCTGGAGGTCCGGAAAGGCGCGGACGGAAAGCATGCGTACATCCCCGGAGAGAGGAGCCCTCTGGCGAACGGGACGCTCCGTCCTGTGGACGGAGAGATTCGGCCGGAGGACCGTACACGCTATCCTGCGGATGGCATGATCACGATGCTTCCGGGAAATTATGGAGAAATCGCGCGGGTGGGGTAAAAGCCGGCGGGAACGCCACACCGCCTGCCGGAACGAAAAATCATAGAGAAATCGCGCGGGTGGGATGAGAATCCCGCCCGCTGTTCATATTATCGGCCGCGCGGGCACCGGACAAGCCGGGTCTACGCGGCAGGGACAACAGATGACTAAGACACTGACGGTCGCGGTACCCATGTACCGCGTTGAAACCTATATAGACGAATGCCTGACATCCCTGGCGGTTCCTGAGGCGGGAGACGATCTGGAGGTCCTGATCGTCAACGACGGTTCCCCGGACGGCTCCAGGGACAGAGCGGCCCGGTACGAATCCCGCTGGCCGGAGATCTTCCGCATCATCGACAAGGAGAACGGCGGCCACGGATCCGCGGTCAACCGGGGCGTCCGGGAGGCGTCAGGCCGGTATTTCAAGGTAGTGGACGGCGACGATTACGTGGACCGGGACGGCCTCCTCCATCTGATCGCATTTCTGAAGCAATGCTATGCGGACATGGTCCTGACCAATTACAGCTGGGTGAACGACCGGACCGGCAAGCAGAAGCAGGAAGTGAAGGAGATCTGCCCGGGGCTGCTCTACGGCGTCGCCTATCCGCTGGCAGAGGCGGCGGAGCAAATGTTTCTGAAAATGCACGCCGTCACATACCGGACGGATGTGCTGCGGCAGGCGAAGCCGCTGGATGAGCATTGCTTTTACGTGGATACGGAATACCTTCTGTATCCGCTTCCATTTGTCGAAACCGTGGCCGTTCTGCCCGACAGCGTCTACCGCTACCGGATCGGCCTGCCGGGACAGAGCATGAATCCGCAGAGGATGCGGGAGAGGTGCGGACAGCATGAGAAGGTGCTGGAGCGCCTCCTTTTCTTTTATGGGGAAATGACCGACCCGGCCGCACGGACGGCGGCGCGGGAGCTGATCGCCCGGATGGCGGTGAGCCAGTACCGGATCTATCTGAGCTTCCCGGACAGCCATAAGGCACAGATGGTGGCGCTGGAAGACCGGCTGCGCAGGGACTTCCCGGAGATCTACGGGGCGGTCCGCAACCGGGCGGTGCTGTGGCAGAGGCGGACAGGCTACCGGCTCTATGGGGTGGCGTCGCTGGCGGTGCGGGCGATGCAGAAGTAAGCCACTCAATGAATTCGCGAAAAGTATGAATGGAGGAACAAACCCCCATGAATCCGATCAGAACCTTATATATCCGCAACATCCTGCGGGACCTCTGGGCCGCCAGGGTGAAAGCGGCGGCGTTCACCGCGGTCTGCATCGCCGTCTCGATCGCATTTGCCATGCGTCCGGGTACGCCTGCGAATCTGACCGACGAGCAGAAGGAAGAGCTGGCGGCCTACGAGCAGCAGCTCGACGAATACGACGCCGCCATCAGCGATATCGAAGCGAGCATCCGTGAAAATGACCGGCAGACCGAGGAGCTGCGCACCTATGTGAACAATTCCATCTATATGCACCTGGATCCGGACAACATCCAGACAGCCACGGTCCAGTACGGTCTGCAGACGGAAGGCAATGTTGGCAATATCCTGAATTCATTTATCACATATATCAATGACGGCGGTCTGCGGGAATCCGTACCCGCCGAAGACGCCGACCTGCAGCCGGAGTACTGGAGGGACGTGGTCAGCAGCTATATCAACAGCAACATCCTGAATATCACGGTTCTTCACTACGACGCCGGCCGCTGCGCGCGGATCATGAATCTCATCAAGCAGCGGCTTCAGGAGCAGATCCCCGAGATCCAGGCCGTCCAGGGCGGGTTCACCCTGACGGAAATGGAATCCACCCAGTATGTGAAGGCGGACGCCGGGATCGTCAATACCCAGAACGGCTACCTGAACAGCCTGAAGGGCTTCGAGACGAGCAGCGCGGACCTGCATAACCGGCTGATCTCTTACCGGAACAACAAAAGCAGCTACATGGAGAACAACGCCCCCGATTTCGCCTCTGACGCGGAAAAAGCCGGACAGGAAGAAAGCCGGGGAAGGCGCATGATGAAATACGCCCTGGCCGGGATTCTCTTCGGCCTGGTTCTGTCCTGCGCCGTACTCCTCCTGCGCTATATCATGAGCGACCGGCTTCGGTCGAAGGAAGACCTGCGGGATACGGGGCTCAATGTACTGGGAAGCTATCACGCAAAGCGCGGATACGGCCCGGAGATCGGGCGCAGCGTCATGGATGTGAAGATGCTGGCGGAGACAGCGGCCGCCCCGGGCAGAGGCGACGGAGGAATGTCTGCAAAGACCGTTGCAGATATTTGTTCCGTTGGCGATATCGGTTCTGCCGCCAACATTAATTCCGTTGCAAATAACGGCGCGGCGTTGGAGAATCAGACCGGACGCCCGGCAGTATACCTCAGCGGCCTTCACGATGATGAGATCACACGGAAGGTCGCCGGCGACTATGTTGCGGCATTAGCCGGGGAAGGCGCGGGTGCCTCCCTGGGATTTCATATCGATGAAAATGCAGACGAGCTGAAGCAGATGATCGCCGCCAGCAGCTGCCTGCTGATCGCCCAGGCGGGCAAGACCACCTTCCGGGATCTGAAGAAGCAGATGCAGATCTGCGAGCGGTTCCGGGTGACCGTGATCGGATGCGTGGTGATCGAATGACCGGACGTGCCGTACCGGCGGAAGGAACGCCGGTAAAAGGAATTGAAGCATTGTTGGACGGGTGGAAGCGGGCTGTGGATATGAAGGCGGCACTGGCCGACCGGTATACCGGTGAAATGATGTTCCTGGCAGGCTTCGGTATCTATCAGATCATCTGCATGTGGGCCACAACCATGTTCCCGTTCCCCTATCGGATCAATCTTCTGGGACGTTTGGCGGCCATGGGAATCGTGGCGCTGAAGGTGCTGCTCTACGGCGGTTACCGGCCCTGGCAGCTGACTGGAATCCTTCTGGCCGGCGGCTGTTCGGCGGTAACGCTCCTCACCACCGGCTATATCCATCCCTTCGTATGGATCCTGTTCCTGGCGGGAAGCCGGGACGTGCCGCTTAAGAAGATCCTGGAGGTTTATCTGGTCATCACCGGAGCCGGAATGCTCCTGGCCTACGGCGCATCCATGCTGGGGATCATCGAGAATCTGCAATATGTGACAGAGAAACGGGGGATCCGCAATTCCTTCGGGATTGTCTATACCACGGACTTCTCGGCACATATTTTCTATATGATGGTGATCGGCTTCTACCTGCTGGGGGAAAGGCTGCGCGGATGGCATTACCTGGGCGGCGTGGCGGTAGCTGCGCTGATCTGGCATTACTGCAACGCGAGGCTGGATACGGTATGTATTCTGCTGATGGTGGGGGTGTTCTGGGTTGGGAATCGGATCATGCGGGTTCATCCGCGGGGGGCTGAGCTCAGAAAAACCGAAAGTACCGGTAATACTGGAAATGCTCGAAATACCGGATATACCGGAAATGCCGTATATACGAGCGGCTCAGTGTCTGGCCTGGCGGGTATCGATATGCAATCGAACGGTTCGACTTCCCTGCAGTTGCAAGCTGACATGCGTATCCGTTACGCCTGGACGCATATCTGGCAGACTGCAGGCTACTTTACCATACCGGCTTGTGCCGCTGCCGCTCTGGCTCTGACCTGGGCATACGGCAAGATCGGCGGCAGAATGCTTGAGAAGCTGAATGAGTTATCCGGTACCCGTCTGCGGTTGGGCTGGCAGGGCATCGAGGAACACGGTTTTCATTTGTTTGGGCGGACGATCGAAAGCGTCGGAGCCGGACAGACGACCGAGAAGATCGCGGAGTATTTCTTCGTAGACAGTTCTTATGTCAATATGTTCCTGCGATTCGGAGTCTTCTTCGGGGCAGCGGTATTGCTCTGCTATGTGATCAGCTGCCGGAAGAACCGCTGTGATCTGCATTATCTGTATATGATCGCCATCGTGGCGGTCAACTGTATGGTGGCCCATCATCTGATGGAAGCCGCCTATAATCCGTTGCTGCTGGCAGCGGCCGCCGGTTGTGTGCGGGCATGTGGGCAAACAGCTATGTATGGCTGCGGCACTGCGACCGGCTCAAACAGAAGAATTAAGTTACGCAAGAGGTGACCCGAGATGTATATCAAGAGCATGAAGGGTTGGAGCAAGCATCTGGATTTCCTGATCCTGGATGTGGTGATGTTGGAGCTGACGCTGATCATCAGCTACGGCATCCGCCATGCCTGGTCTTTCGTAGGCTTCGGCGATATTTATAAAACCCTGTCATTCATGCTGGCCACTGCCAGTATCGTCGTCGGAGTGATGCACGAGAGCTATCACGATATTCTGCGGCGGGACTACATAAGCGAATGCAGGCAGACAATCCTGCATGTGACCATTGTGGAGGCATTGCTGATCGCGGCGGCCTTCTTTCTGAAGGAGTTCTCCTATTCCCGCGAAGTGTTTCTGCTTCTGTGGGTGTTGGGGGTCATTCTGTGCGTAACCGGGCATTGCATCTGGAAACAGGTTCTGAAGGCCGTCGTCATCGGCCGTCAAACCAGGAAACGCCAGGTGCTTCTTGTAACCGCCCCCGAGCAGGCGGCGAAGGTCATAGAGGAATGGAAACAGGCGAAGGTGCTGGACTGTGAGATCTGCGGGATTTATATGACCAACAGAAAAGCAAATATCATCTCACACGAGGCAGTAAAGGCGAACAATGAGGCGGCGGTATCTGCAGAATCCGGCGTCAAAGATGTCGTTTCCTCTATTCCCGTTATTCAGACAATAGACGGGATTCGCGAGTATCTGGTCAAGAATGTAGTCGATGAAGTACTGATTCGCCCCGGCTCCGCTCTCGATCGGGAGCAGATGGATGAATTCCTGCAGGCTGGTCTGACCGTCCATATGGATATCGGCGAGATCGTTCATTTTAACGCACCGACCTATGTAGAAGATTTTGCCGACAGTACAGTGATTACCACTGCTATCCGTATGGTGCGGCCATGGGAGATGTGGCTGAAGCGCCTCATGGATATCGTAGGCAGTTGCGTTGGCTTATGCATTACAGGCGTCGCCTGTATCTTCGTCGTGCCTGCTATCAAGATCGCTGATCCGGGGCCGGCGTTCTTCAGCCAGATTCGCGTAGGGAAGAACGGGAGACGGTTTCGGATGTATAAGTTCCGCAGTATGTACACGGATGCGGAAGAGCGGAAGAAAGAGTTGATGGCCCACAATGAGATGAAGGGCGCTATGTTCAAGATGAAGAATGATCCGAGGATCATCAAGGGCATCGGGACATTCATCCGGAAAACCAGTATTGATGAACTGCCGCAGTTTTGGAATGTGCTGAAGGGGGATATGAGCCTGGTGGGGACGCGACCGCCGACGGAGGAAGAATACGATTCATATGAGATGAGATATCTGAGGAGACTGTCGGTACGGCCGGGGATTACCGGGGTGTGGCAGACCAGCGGAAGAAATAAGATACATGATTTTGATGATGTAGTGAGGCTGGATACGGAGTATATCACGAATTGGAGCCTGTCCATGGACATTAGATTGTTGGTTAAGACAGTGAAGGTGGTGTTTATGGAGGAGGGAGCGGCGTAGAAACCAGATCTTCATGGAATGGTGATGGTTCGCGACGCGTTGGATGGAGGTTTCCAGAGAAGAACCTTGTATCTGAAGGAGTAATGATAAGTGGTAGATTTGAATGTTGACTTAAATGGCAAAACAATCCTTGTGACAGGTTCACCGGGATTTATAGGTGCAAACCTTGTCATGCGTCTTTTACATGAGTTGTCTTCTGGTCACATCATCAGTTTTGACAGTATGAACGACTACTATGACACGAGCTTAAAGGAATACCGGCTTGCAGAGATAGAGAAGACGGCGGAAAGTAGTGTGGTTAGACACACATTTATAAAAGGTAATCTTGCTGACAAGGAACTTGTGGACAAGGTGTTTTCAGATTATAAACCGGATATTGTTGTGAATCTCGCAGCACAGGCTGGCGTACGTTACTCCATAGAACATCCAGATGTCTATATTGAGTCCAATATCATTGGCTTCTACAACATTTTAGAAGCCTGTCGTCATAATCCTGTGGAACATTTGGTTTATGCATCATCCTCTTCTGTTTATGGAGGCAATAAGAAAGTTCCGTTCAGCACTGATGACAAGGTGGATAATCCGGTAAGCCTTTATGCAGCGACGAAGAAGTCCAATGAGCTTTTGGCACATGCTTATTCAAAACTCTATAATATTCCCTCAACTGGGCTTCGTTTCTTTACGGTATATGGTCCCGCAGGTCGTCCGGATATGTTCTACTATTCTGCTACGCAAAAACTGAGTGTAGGCGAGATAATTCAGATTTTCAACTATGGCAACTGTAAACGTGACTTCACCTATATTGATGATATTGTGGAAGGCGTTATCCGGGTTATGCAGGGAGCGCCGAATAAGAAAATTGGGGAAGACGGCTTGCCGGTTCCGCCGTACCGTGTCTATAACATTGGAGGTGGCACACCGGAAAACCTGCTGGACTACATCAGCATTTTGCAGGAGGAACTCGTCCGCGCCGGTGTTCTGCCAGAGGATTATGACTTCGAGGAACACAGGGAACTGGTTCCCATGCAACAGGGCGATGTCCCGGTGACTTATGCTGAGAGTCAGGCGTTGGAGAGAGATTATGGATTCAAACCTTCTATAGATATAAGGACTGGGTTGCGGAAATTTGCAGAATGGTATAAGGACTATTATATAGATGGGAACAGATAAATAAAGGGAATGCCAGACAAAAGAATGGATGATTGAAATGGTTAACGAAAAGACCGGAAAAAAGTATAAAGTTGCGGTTGCAGGGACAGGCTATGTAGGCTTGTCCCTTGCTGTGTTGCTTGCACAGGATAACCAGGTAACGGCGGTGGATATTCTCCCTGAGAAGGTTGAGAAGATCAATAACAGAATCAGCCCAATACAGGATAAGGAGATAGAGGAATATCTCTCTGAGAAGGACCTTGATCTTTCTGCTACATTGGACGGTGAAAGCGCTTATGCAGACGCAGACTTTGTTATTATCGCTGCCCCTACGAACTATGATCCGCAGAAGGATTTCTTCGATTGCTCAGCAGTGGAAGCGGTGATTGAGCTAGTATTGAAGAGCAGTGACAAGGCTGTAATGGTGATAAAAAGTACCATTCCAGTGGGATATACAAAATCCGTTAGGAAGAAATACAACACGGATCGGATCATATTCAGCCCAGAGTTTTTGCGCGAATCAAAGGCTCTTTATGACAATTTGTATCCGAGTCGTATCATCGTTGGCTGCGATGAGAACACCAGTTATGCGGCAGAAGTTTTTTCCAGGATGCTGGTTGAGGGAGCTGTTAAAGAGAATATAGAAATTCTCTATATGGGGTTGACGGAAGCGGAAGCTGTCAAGTTGTTTGCAAATACATATTTAGCTCTTAGAGTTTCGTTTTTCAATGAGTTGGATACATATGCAGAAGTCAAGGGGCTGAATACGGCGGATATCATCAAAGGCGTCAGTCTGGATCCTCGGATCGGGGATTATTACAACAACCCAAGCTTTGGCTATGGAGGCTATTGCCTGCCGAAGGATACGAAGCAACTACTTGCCAACTATCAGGATGTACCAGAGAACCTCATCCAGGCCATTGTGGATAGCAATCGGACGAGGAAGGATTTTATCGCAGATAGAGTGCTGGAGCGAGCCGGATATTATACTGCTAATTCGATGTGGAATGCAGAGAAGGAGCGTCCAATTATAGTCGGTGTTTACCGTTTGACGATGAAGGCGAACAGTGATAATTTTCGCCAGAGCAGTATACAGGGCGTAATGAAGAGACTGAAAGCCAAGGGTGCGACGGTGATCATTTATGAGCCGACATTGCCGGATGGAGCAACGTTCTTTGGAAGTCTTGTGGTGAATGATGTGAAGAGGTTCAAGTGCGGTGCGGATGCCATCATTGCGAACAGGTATGAGGTGGTGCTGGATGATGTGATGGAGAAGGTTTATACGCGAGATTTGTTTAGGAGAGATTAAATTACCAAAATCAGGTAAGATTGCGAGCGGAATATTTAAGGGGATATTATAGTGAAACATAAAGAAAAACCGATGATATGTCTGGTATCGTCTTCAGGTGGACATTGGGAACAGCTTAAAAAGCTGAAACCATTAATCGAAAAATATGATGGTTTTATGGTTACAGAGAAAACTCAGTTTGAGGCAGATGCAAAATATCTAATGTTACAGAAAGATTTAAAAGATAAGTTTATGTTGCCTAAAATGATTGTAAATTCGTTGAGCGCAATTAGAATTTGGATTAAAGAGAGACCAGATTTTGTGGTAACTACAGGTACTTTGATAGCGTATCCGTTTTATATCCTAACAATATTAACGCGCAAAAAATTTGTATTTATTGAAACTTTTGGTCGAGCAGATATGCCGACTGTGGCCGGGAAAATGATGGAAAAACACTCCGATCTATTTATAGTACAATGGGAAACGCAGAAAAAGCATTATAAAAAAGCGATATATGGGGGGTGCCTCTATTGATTTTCGTGACTGTGGGTTCGCGTGCATATCCATTTGATCGGTTGTTCAGAAAGCTGGACGAACTTTATGAGAAAGGGATTCTTTCGGATACGTTATTTGCACAGACGGGGACTTCGACATATGTCCCCAGGCATTATGAATATAAGGATTTCATTTCGCCAGAGGAGTTCGATGAGGTAATTGGTAAGGCAGATATAGTTGTTAGTCATGGGGCCTCAGGTTCTATTATGAAGGCTCTTAATGCGGGGAAAAAAGTTATCGCTGTTACTCGTCTTGAAAAATATGGTGAACACATAAATGATCATCAGATTCAGAATAATGAGGCGTTTAGTTCAAATGGCTATGTACTTATGGCGGATCTGGAGCTCACTGATCTCGGAGAGTGTTTTCAAAAAATATATGCAGGTCAAGACGGATTGCGGCCGTGGGAGAATAAAGATCCTATGGCAATAGTGAATATGGTAGATAAATTCATACATGATAATTGGAGGTCTATCCAATGAGTAGCGACCCAGTTGCAAAAAAAATTAGATATATGTTACGTTTTTTACCAGATGAATTCTATATTCAGCTTAACTATTTTGCGCACTTTAAGCGTTTTGCCGATTTGAAAAATCCTTCTACATATAATGAAAAAATAAATTGGTTGAAACTTCATGATCACAATCCAAATTATACAAAGCTTGTCGATAAGTATGAAGTATAAAAATTCATTGAAAATCGGGTCGGGGGGGTTATGTGTATACCTACCATTGGAGTATGGAACTGCTTTGATGAAATAGATTTTAATAGTTTACCTAACCAGTTTGTTTTAAAGTGTACACATGATTCTGAAGGTATTGTCATTGTGAAAGATAAAAATTTGTTTGATGTGAATTCGGCTAGAACGAGAATTGAAAACGCATTAAAACAGAACTTTTTCTATATCGGGAGAGAATGGCCTTATAAAGATGTTAAACCAAGGATTATTGCCGAACCCTATATGGAAGATGCTTTAGATGGAGAGCTGAGAGATTATAAGTTTTTTTGCTTTCATGGAGAACCCAAAGTTATGTATATTGCCTCAGGTAGAAGTATTAACAAAACGAGATTTGACTTTTATAACATGAACTTTCATCATTTAAATGTAATTCAGAAGTATTCAAATTCTGAGGTAGTCCAAAGGAAACCGACAACTTTTGATGAGATGATTTGTATTGCAAAAATTCTGTCAAAAGATTTTTTGCATGTAAGGGTGGACTTTTATGAAGTGAATGGAAAATGTTATGTTGGCGAATTGACGTTTTATCCTCTTAGCGGTTTTATACCTTTTCATCCAAATGAATGGGATATAATTTTTGGAAATTGGCTCGATCTGTCAAAGGTTCATATTGCATAAAAATGGAGGTATGGCAACTTATATGATTTCCGCAGGAGTTGTGTTGTACCATCCTAATCGTGAAAGACTCTTTGAAAACATAAGTATTATCCGTCACGATGTGAACAGAGTATATCTATATGATAATGGTACATCTGCTGATTTATTGGATATACTTGAAAAAGACCCGGTTGTGACTATTCTTGGTGACGGAAATAATATCGGGTTGGCAAAAGCCTTAAACTGCATAATGGAAAGAGCACGTGCGGATGGCAGCTTTTGGGTTGTCACATATGACCAGGATTCGATCTCGGATCGTCGACTTATTCAGGAGTATCGTAAACTGCTTGATATTCCCAATGTAGCAATTATATGTCCACAGGTCATAGATAGGCGTAGAAGATATATGGAAGAAAAGAGAGTCCACAACATCGAAAGCGTGACAAGGTGCATTACATCCGCAAGCTGTACAAGTGTCAACGCCTGGGAAGACATAGGAGGATTTGACAATTTTTTGTTTATTGACCTGGTTGATAATGATTTTTGCAAAAGGTTGAAGCTGAATGGTTGGGATATTTTAAAGCTGAATGATGTGATTTTAAATCAGGAATATGGAGATATTGAACCTAAAGATAACAAGACAGCAGATTATATTCTTAAGGTCTCAGATTTCGTGAAACGACGCCTTCATATAAATTACTTGGCAGAGAATATAGGTAAATTGAGCTATAAGAAAAATGTAAGCCCGCTTCGGGTCTACTATACAAACCGCAATGTAATCTATCTAAATAAAAAATATAAAAATTATGGTGGAATCGGATATGATTGTTATAGGTGTAGGTCATATTTGGGATTTCAAATATGTTTCAATTTAGCTTCAATCTGTAGAGGACAGAAAAAAATAAAAATAATCAAAGCAATTATGAATGGAATGAATGACGGAATAAAAAGCAGTCCTGAGGTATTACCGTAGATTGTTTTTTGTGACAAGGTAGGTTTACAATGAAACAAGTTTATTCAGTTGATTGTGATATATATTCTGGCATTGTCACATATAACCCAGACATTGAGATATTCAAGAAAAATCTTTCTGCAATTGTCGGACAAACAGAATGCGTTGTGATCGTAGATAATGCTTCTTCTAATGCAGCAGAGCTCAAAATGATAGCTTCTGGCGCAGGAGCTGAAGTAATTTGCAACAAGCAGAATGAAGGAATCGCAAAAGCACTGAACCAGCTAATGGAATATGGGAAAATCCATGGCTTCAGATGGATGCTATCGTTGGACCAGGATTCAATATGCCCACCTGACTATTGTAAAAGAATGATGACGGTTTTGAAGCGTGTTCCGAATCCAGGCGTTGTAGCGCCTACGATCGTGGATAAGACAGTGGGTGTTATTGGTCATAATCCGGTGGAGGAGTATCAATCAGTTCGGACATGCATTACTTCTGGTGCGTTGGTGAACATCGCGGTTTGGGAAGAAGCAGGGAAATATGACGAAGCAATGTTTATCGATAGCGTTGATTTCGAGTTTTGTTACCGTGTACGTAAACAGGGCTATCAGGTGGTTCAGGTGAAGGGTATTGAGCTTTCACACAAGCTTGGAGAATGTGAGATGCGCCGCTTTCTCTTCTGGAAGGTTCGTGTCAATCATCATTCGGCCTTTCGCAAGTATTATATTTCGCGAAATAATATATATTATCCGTTTAAGCATCATCTGTGGCTTCATTTGGCACGAGCAAACTTGAGAAATCTGTGGCTGCTATTGCAGATTTATCTGTACGAGGATGATAAAAGAAACAAATCGGCCAAGCTATTGAAGGGATGGAGTGACGGATATAAGTTAGCGAGGAAATGTGGAATCTTCTCAGCCTGCTAAAGAGAGCATTGTATAGCACTAGCGGTTATCCATTGCCTATTTAATCTTTAATTATATTGTTCTGTGTTCAATTGAAAACAGAATTTTCGGACAAATGACTGATTTGCTGAGGAGGAAAGCCATGAATGATTGTGTCATTTTTGTTTCTCATAGCAATTACCGAATCAAGGGCGCTGGTGTTGAAAAGTATATTGGCGAGATTACGAAGCTATTTCAGAAAAAAGGAATTCAAAGTATTCATTTTTTCCCAATCATCGAGGTTAACAAGCGCATCAGAAGGTTCGGCAGAGAGTACGTAGGCGTTCATTATAACGGAAAGTTTGAGGGAATTTATCGAGAAGACACTTTGGCGGATCTTCTGGGCCAATTGAGCAGGAAGTACGGTCTGAATTATCTCGGCGTGCATATTAATCATCTGCATGGGTGGAACATGGATCATCTGGAGGCACTTCTGCTTAGATTACAGCTTCCGGTGAAGATAATTGTTCATGATTTCGAAATGATTTGCGCATATATGTTCAAGGAAGATGGTCGCGGAGCAAGTTGCAGAAAAAATATAGGGAAGCCGTGTGCGGAGAGATGCATGGGTTGTAGGTACGCAGCAACCGCTCTTCAACAGTTTCAGAAGAATCAGGGTTTTCTAGCGCATATTGAGCCTCTGATTGAAAGTATTATAGCGCCATCAAAAGTGGCAGGTGTGAACTGGCTGAAAGGTTTTGAGAATTATCGTGATAAGCTGACTATTCGTGAGCACTTACTGCAATCCGGGAAGTATGTCAAAGCGGAGCCGGACGAAAGGATGAAAATCGCGTATATCGGCTCCATTGCGGCGCATAAGGGCTACAACGAATGGCTACGACTGCGACAAAGCTTGGAAGAGCAAAACTATGAATTTTATTACTTCGGCAAAAACAAGCAGGCAATGCCGGGAGTACAGAAGGTATTTGTGGACTTTCAAGTCAGCGCGTCGAAAGGCATGACTGAACAGCTCAGGGAATATGGAATTGATTTAGCATTTATGTGGTCAATGTGTCAGGAGACATATTGTTACACGGCATATGAGGCGCTTGCAGCTGACTGCTATTTATTAACCAACGATTACAGCGGAAACATAGCGGATATGGTAGAAAGTGTAGGGTGCGGAAAAGTATGCACATCGTTGGAAGAATGCATGGCTTTCTTGAAAGATTCTGATAATGTGCGAAAGGAACTTGCAAAATATCGGAACACGAAAACGGTTCCTGCAATCATAACCCCCAATATATCTTTAGATGAATTGATATTTCACGGCGATGTTGTTCATTTACCTTTTGATGCATCAAGACGCGTCAAGAGGTTTAGACTGTTGTCTGCCGTCTATTCTTTGGTGCGAGGAGAGACTGATAGATGAGTTTGCGTGTCAATCGAAAGGATATTGTTGATTATTGTATTCTGTGGCTGATGATGTTGCATGTGATGATTATTCGTTGGTTGAGCCTGACGGGAAGATTTAATCTGGTTCTGCTTGCACTTTTTTTATACTGGATTTTGAAGGATACAGTGAAATTCGTAAAAAACCGTGGGATTATCTGGCTAGGGCTTATTTTGGCATATGCGGTCTATAATTATATGACGCATGGGGGCGAGGCTTATATATTTGTGAATAATGTGTTTGAGTATCTGACGCCTGTTATGGAATTGATTTATATCGTATATCTTATGAACTATAAAAAAGACCTTCTGATTCGTTTTTTCCATATGCTGTTTTGGCCATTGTTTATTTATAATCTATTCAATATGATGTTTATCTTTTTGCAGCTGAACGGTCAGTATTGGCTGGCGGGTTTGACCGACAATGTCAATGATTATGCTGTTGATTTAATCAGTGGACTGCTTGGTTTCAATGGTGTACCTGAGTTGACTTTTTTTTCGGTGTTTATGATCTTCTACAACTATTTTTATATGCAGAATTATGCTGGGCGATATAAAGTATTCCTGTCTGGTTATAACTTGTTGTTGACAGTATTTTATTTGGTGCTGTCTGCGTTCAATGATAATAAGGGATTCTACATTATCTTAGTAATGTATATTCTTGTATATATTTCAATTATCAACGAAAGCAAGTCTTTTCAAAAGAATTTTTTTACGAGAATTAAAAATTTTATGAAGTGGGCTATCCCGCTTTTGGTTGTTATGGTTCTTACATTTTTCGTAATGTATCATGTGAGTTTTTTTAAATCATATATTGACAGGCTTTTGCATGAATTATCTGCCGGTATTACTTATATGAGTGCATACCAGGGGAGTAGCGAACGATTTGGCATGATTGCCTATATTCTTTCCCAGCCGGAAAGCCGTTTAACTGGGTTTGGTCTTGGGCAATATAAATGGACGACTCCAAATACGTTTGGTTTTATACACTATGGGCAAAGCGATGTTGGAACCTTTATGTGTTTGGGCGGGGTTGTGTTTGTTGCATTGTTGGGTGCATTGGTTTACGATTCGTTTAGTCGTGTTTTTAATAAGAGTATCATCCCACTGATCTTGTTAATAATGTATATAGTTCTGGCGGTGTATACCCAGGTTTTTACTGTTACATCTCTTATGGTGTCATCCTTGTTTTTTCTGGTGGTTTGTTGGATGGAAGGGGATTTCAGAATTCAAGGGAAAGTCAATAGGAGGAATGGTTTCTAATGCCAGTAAGAATCGGTATAATCTCTGAATTTAGGGTTGATACAGTCAATTATGGGAATCAACTGCAAGCATATGCCTTGGGGAGCTATCTCAAAAAGATTGATCCGGAGTGTAAGGTCACATACATTATTCCTGAGACTAAAAAGAAAAGAAGAACGCTTATTTTAGGAGTAATATTCAGAAAAATATGGGAAATTTCCAAAAGATATGCGCAAAATAGTAGAAGTAATCAGAATACAATGGCGTATTTGGAAAAACGATTTGACGCATTTGCACAATTTAGGAAAGATGAGTTTATATCCGAGCCGGAGTTTTTTAGTTGGGAACGTCTTTTGAAATCAGATTTTGATATACTAATTGTTGGTTCGGATGTAGTTTGGGTGCAGGAACGATTCAACATTAACCGCTTCACATTTCTGGATTTCAAGAGCAAGACTAATACGCGGAAGATCGCTTACGCTGCTTCCTTTGGCAGAGCTTGGATTCCTCCAGAGAATAAATTTCCAATACAAAAATGTCTGCGAAATTTTCAGATGATATCTGTACGTGAGAGTTCATCCATTAGACTTTTGCATTCCATTGGCATTGATGATGTATGGCATGTGTTGGACCCGACTTTGCTGATTGATGCCTGCGAGTGGGAACGCATCGAACGGATGCCGTACGTGGGGATGAATGGAGGAATAGAAAATGCGACTTTGCAAGCTCCCTATGCATTCGCGTACTTATTAGATGTAAACGAAGAGCAACGACACGAGACGGTCAGAATCTGTAAAGAGAATAGTTTGCGTCTTATTTCGATTCCATATGCAAACGGAAAGATAAATGAAGATGGAATAAGTTTAGACGAAATTGAAATAATGAATTGTTCGCCACGGGAGTGGATATGGCTCATTCATCACGCTTCCTGTGTGATTACGAACAGCTTTCATGGTATCGTTTTTTCAACGATCTTTGAGAAAAAATTCCTTGCGGCGAAGAGGATTGGAACGATGGATATTAACGAGCGCATTTATGATTACTTGAAAACCATTCAACAGCAGGACAAGTTGGTAGATTTGAAGCACATAGGGAAATTGGATGCCATGTGCTGGGACTATGGGGAAATCAGCAGACAACTCGATCAAAAAAAAATTATATCCAAGGATTTCTTGGCGCAGGTATGTATAGAATGCACGAAAGAAGAGTAAATGTGAATATGATAAAACGCAGGAAAAATTATGTTTTTGAGGGGTGTGTCTTTAATTGCGTGTAGGGTATAAGACATCTCGTTATTTATGATAGATGCAGACAGGAAAAGCTGTTTGCTTATACAAAGGGGCAGGAGTGAGGCCGGTTTATGGAAATTGACAGAGCAGAAGGCAGAGAAAGAGAGAAATACCCCCTTGCAGTCGACGAAGACATATCGGATTATAAGGAAATGGTGGAGTTCTTGATGATGCAGTGGTGGAAGCCGCAAACTGGGCAGAGGCGATTCGGGTCTGGAGATGAAGATCTCCATGGAATGAGGATGTCCCACGATGCGATCAATGGATACATCCTGAGATAGAGAAATGAGTTTGTTAGTGATCTTTCTGGCTATGACTGTTGCTGGACTTTTTTTGGCCAATAAGATAATAAAAAGAATAGCAGTTATGGCTAAAAGATCATTAACAGAGGAAAAACACCACAAAACAAAGAGGCTTTTCTAAGGCCGTCACGCTAATGCTTCACCATTATGTAGCTTAGCAATGGAACGGTTAGTCCTAACTGGCTGTTAGGCATCTAACCACCACAACTCTATTGTAGAGATAAGATTTTGTGCATCTTCAGAACAGAGAAGGTTTTCCAGGAAAGTTGGTGAAACACTAGAAATGGAGAAGAACCAAAAAGAATAAGTTTGTAAGCTATTTTCTTGCTTACAAACTTATTATACGGAGGAGAGTAACTATGAGTTTAAAGAGTAAGATAAGGCGAATAATTAGAAATAACGATAAGCTCTATGTAATAGGACGTTGTATTTGCAATTTGCATGATACTGATCTTATCAGATTGCTTCGAGGATATTATGATCAACCTCATGACTATACATCGATACTTGCCATGCATAATGGGATGAAATATCCAGAAGAGATGGTTTATCACATTAATGTCTATAAAACTGTTGAGAAAAATGCAATAGAGGAATTCAGAGGTAAAAATTTTGGCTTTGCTGCAGCAATGTACTGGACATTAAAAGAAATTATTTTTTCGGATTTTTTAAATATGACGCCGGTGGTTGAATGGGGAAATACAGCAACCTATTATGATGCAGGAATGGATCAGATTACTATGAATACATTTGAGTATTATTTTGATCCGGTATCAAGAATTAATTTTAAGGATGTTAAATATTGCAGGAATGTAATAGAAGGTAATATAGGACATGGGTATTTTTGCACAAAACGACTTAATGGATACGATATGCAGCAGGATGAGGTTGAAGAATTAGGGAATGTGTATAAAAAGCATATTCATCTTAATAATAAAACTTCAAAATATATAGAAAGTCAGATTGAATATATGCTGGGAAATAAAAAAACTCTAGCTGTGCATGTTCGTGGAACTGATTTTAATCAGGGGTACAAGGATCATCCTACGGTAGTTCCTCCAATGGAGTATCTTATAAAAACGAGAGACTTATATTCTAATGGGGAGTATGATAGAGTTTTTCTCGCCACAGACGATGCAAATGTTCTGGAGCTTTTTATTCAGGAGTTTAAAGACAAATTGCTGTACTATACAGATGTAATGCGTGCAACAGGATGCACAATACCGGTGGCTATTTTTAACAATCGACCTTTTCATTATTATAGACTTGGACTAGAGGTTTTACGTGATATATATACTCTTGCAAATTGTGAATCATTGATATGTAGCAGATCGGGAGTGGCGTTTGCTGCTAGATATATAAATTTTGCGTTGTGTCGCAATTTTAAGGAGCTTGTGATTTTGGATAAGGGGTTAAATTAAAGATAAGCTCTTCTAAGAAGTTGGGTCCTTTTCAAAAAGTGGGTGACAGACATTGAGAAAACCATATAAATTATGGCTTGGAAGAATCTAATATCAATGAGAATTTAAAAATGGTATACCTCAGCAAAACCGAACAAATGAAGGCCACTTTTTAGGTTGGATTTTGGGTGTAGCTTAGTTAGGGGTACAATTCATAATCTGAATCGTGAGAGTCTTTTGGGATAGGATTTTGGCGGCTTACCCTCTTCTACGTAGCTGATGATGGAATTGCGGTGATGGAAATACCACTGCCGACCTCCTAATATGGAGGCGCATTCTCATTCTTATTCTCCGGGAGAAATGAAGTCTCGTCTTCTGGCGGACCATCTCTCCGGCCGGTATAGTCCTTAAGAAATATCTCCCGTTCCTTCGGGGCATGCCCTTCGTGGTAGGCCGGATCTGGTAGTTCATGCGTTAGACATCTAGGAAATTACTGATAGACTGGTGGTCAGTGATACAGATATAGCGGGATTGTCATGGATGCTGTGGCCGGAGGTGACCCATTTGCGCAGAGTCGCTGCTCATTGGACACCATGTAGCTGGTACCCTTATAGCGTTCAAGTTCAAGGGCGTTTAGAATAGTCAATGTTTGAAGTACCTTAGTCATAGTTATTACTTTTCGTAGCTGTTAATAGATGTTTTAAAGTGCTGAATAGATGAAAATATCAAGAAATTAAGAACAACCATTTTTAGAGATGACCTTGCTATATTTTTTGTCTTTGGTAAACTGTAAAAATGCTATAGTTTTCATTCAATATATTGATTATGAATTTAAAAAAAACTTTAAAAAATAGTATAATATCTGTCATAGGTCAGATATTGACCTTGTTCTTACAATTTGTTAATCGCCGAGTCTTTGTTGTGTTCCTGGATATTGAGTATCTGGGATATCAAAGTGTATTTGGCAATGTATTCTCTATTTTATCCGTTGCAGAACTGGGCATTGGCGGGATTATTTCGTTTCACTTATACCGGGAAATAGTTACGGATAATAGGCAGGAGATCGGTAAACTCATGTATCTGTACAAATGGGTTTACAGAATCATTGCGGCAGTGGTTACGGTCCTTGGCTTGATGGCTTGTGTGCTTGTTCCTTATATTGTCAAGGATGCGAACAGAGACATCAGTTATCTGTATGTTGTTTATTTCCTGCAGCTAGCGAGTACAATAGCAGGGTATTTCCTTTCCTACAGACGCACGATCTATGCGGCAGATCAAAAGGAATATAAATCAGTTGAGATTGACCTGTTCACTAATTTAGTGGTTCAGGTTGTACAATTGTTCATGTTGGCTGCTTTTAGAAATTACCTGCTGTATCTTGCCATACAGTTGTCCACATCACTCATTGCTAATTTCATAATCCTGTGCAAGACGAATAGAGACTACCCATACCTGAAAGAGAAATATACGGTTACAATGGAAGACATCCGTAAGCGTAACATGATTCCGGATGTCAAGAATTTCCTGGTACATAAGATTGCCTATGCTGTTTATGGAGGGACAGATAACATTGTTATTTCTTCCATTTGCGGAATTCGGTATGTTGCGCTGTATGGGAATTATTATATTCTCCAGAAGGGGGTCTTGAACGTATTCATTTATCGTCTGTTAAATCCTGTTCAGGCGACAATCGGAAATATTGTCTATAGTGATCGGAATAAAGATGAACTATGGAAACAGTTTGAGATGTTTGATGTTTTTAGCTTTTTTTTCGCAAGTTATATATGCTTTGGATTCCTTATTTTTTTTCAGCCAGCTATTCAAATCTGGATGGGCAGTACAGAATATTTGCTTCCAGATGCGTTTGTCGTAATATATTCGTTAACGATATATCTTGGTGTCGTATGGGAGATTATTTGCAAATATCGAAGCGTTTTTGGAAATTATAGGCAGGACAGGAATTGTATGCTTCTGTCTGCAATCCTGAATGTCGTTATTTCAATCTTGTTAGCACACAGAATTGGAATTGTCGGTGTACAGATCGGAACATTTTTTGCATTCCTTCCGATTGCCTACGGACGGATACGGTTCGTGGTAGGATACTATTTCGGAAAATCTGTAAGACAGTATCTGACTAAACACGTGTTTCTGTTTGGTGTGGTGTTGGCAGAGAGCCTAACAGTTTATTTGATTACCAGAGAGCTGCCGGTTACTGTGTTGGGGCTCTTGCAGAGAGTGTTGGTCTGGGCAATTGCTCCTTTGACGGTAGGTTTTCTAATCTATTTCAGGAATCCGCATTTTAAGGATTTATGCAACTACTTTATGAGACTGTTCAATATGGTTGGAGACAAATTAAAAGCAAAAAATAAGGCGCAGAGGGAAATTTAATTATAACACATCCTGATAGCGCGTAACGGAGGAAGAAAAAATGAAAACCGCACTGATCACAGGAGTCACTGGACAGGATGGCTCCTTTTTGTCTGAGCTCTTGTTGGAAAAAGGATATGAGGTACACGGCATCATCCGCCGATCCTCGGTTGAGTTCCGGCCGAGGATAGCACATCTGGAAAGTAATCCGTATTTCCATCTCCATTACGGCGATCTGAGCGATTCCATCAGCCTTGCATCAATTGTCGGCAAGGTTCGGCCGGACGAGATCTACAACCTGGCAGCCCAGAGTCATGTCCAGGTTTCCTTTGAGGTGCCGGAGTACACAGCCGATATCGTGGCGACTGGAGTACTGAGGATCTTGGAAGCAGTGCGGATTTGCGGCCTGGCAGACAGCTGCCGGATTTACCAAGCGTCCACTTCGGAGTTGTTTGGGAAGGTGGAGGAAGTTCCCCAGTCGGAGAAGACTCCGTTTCATCCCTACAGCCCGTATGCGGTGGCGAAGCAGTACGGCTACTGGATCGTGAAGGAGTACCGAGAGGCTTATGGGATGTACTGCTGTTCGGGGATTTTGTTTAACCATGAATCGGAGCGCAGGGGTGAGACATTTGTTACCCGGAAGATCACACTGGCTGCAGCGCGGATCGCGCAGGGGAAACAGGAGAAACTGCTGTTGGGCAACCTGTCTGCAAAGCGCGACTGGGGTTATGCGAAAGACTATGTGGAGTGCATGTGGCTGATGCTCCAGCAGGAGAAACCGGATGACTATGTGGTAGCCACAGGAGAACAGCATACAGTCCGGGAATTCTGTGAGCTTGCGTTCAGGTATGTAGGAATCGAACTGGAGTTTAAGGGAATAGGAGAGCTGGAGACCGGAATTGATAAGACGACGGGAAAGACTGTGATCGAGGTGTCCCCTGAATTTTACCGCCCGACGGATGTTGTTGACCTGTTGGGAGATCCTGGTAAGGCAAAACGTGAATTGGGTTGGAATCCGACAAAGACGCCGTTCGAGGAGCTGGTAAGGATCATGGTGGAACATGATATGAAGAAGGCAGCGGAAGAATAAAATACCAAGTTGGTTTTCGGGATAGGGATTATTTTATGAGTATTGTAGCAAAAAATCAGGAGGCGATAGCATGATCAGATTGCTTTCCCCAGAGTTTCGCCATGCAGACAATCGAGGGATCCTTGTCCAGCTTGTAAGCCGGGGATATTCTCAGGTCAACATCTTAGTATCCAATCAGGGAGTGACGAGGGGAGGACATTACCATAAGATATGCCATGAAGCATTCTATATAATAGATGGCAAGGTCGAGGTCACACTTGAAAGGGACGGCAATAAGCAAAAAGTCTTTTTCTCCAATGGGGATTTTTTTGAGATCCCGCCATATACGGCCCATGAGATGTACTTTCCAGAACACTGCTGCATGGCAGTGCTTTATGACCGTCCGGTAGAAACGGAACATGGCAAGGATATATTTACAAAGAAAATGGAGGAGTGAAGCAATGGAAAAGAACGCTAAGATCTATGTTGCCGGACACCGCGGAATGGTTGGATCAGCAATCATAACGGAGCTTGAACGACAGGGATATACAAATATTGTTACCAGAACCCATAATGAACTTGACCTCTGCAGGCAGGCGGATGTGGAAAGCTTTTTTGCTGAAGAGAGACCGGAGTATGTCATAGATGCTGCTGCGCTGGTTGGGGGGATTAAGGCGAACAGCGAGCGTCCGACGGAGTTTATGTATGTGAACATGCAGATCCAGCAGAACCTGATCTGGGCGGCGTTTAAGAGCAGCGTCAAGAAGTTTCTGTTTTTAGGCAGCGCCTGTATGTACCCGAAAGAGTGCCCGCAGCCGATGAAGGAGGAGTATCTTCTGACAGGACTGCCCGAAGTCACGAATGAGGGCTACGCACTTGCGAAAGTCTGCGGGAGTCGGCTTTGCAGCTATATAAACCGGGAATACGGCAGGGATTTCATCTCTGCAGTCCCGGCAAACTCCTATGGGATAGGTGGCAGTTTCGACCCGGAGCACAGCCATGTGATACCGGCGCTTTTGATGAAGTACCATAAGGCCAAAGTGGAAGGTCAAAAAGAAATCGTACTCTGGGGAACAGGTACTGCGAAGCGGGAATTCATAAACAACCGGGATATCGCGTCAGCCTGCATTTTCCTTCTTGAGAATTACTCATCGGCAGAACCGGTAAATGTCGGTACGGGCGAAGAGGTTTCTATCATGGAACTTTCCCGTTTGATCAAACAGGTAACGGGTTTTGAAGGCGAGATCGTGACGGATCCGACTAAGCCTGACGGGATGATGAGGCGGCTTTGTGACAATTCCAGAATTGCCGGACTTGGCTGGAAAGCCGAGGTCACTCTTGAAGAAGGGATAAGGGAGTTAGACAGGTTTTACCTCGAACATATTTTTAGAGAAAAATAGGAAGGCTTTATAAAATGGCAAAAAAAATATACCTTTTAGATTGTACCTTACGTGACGGCGGTTATATAAATGACTGGGAATTCTCACGGGATATATATAATGCCGTTTCAACTAAATTGCAGGATGCAAATGTTGATTTCATCGAACTTGGTATTATGGGATCCCATAATGCAGACCATTTCAAAACGAAATTCAGGAGCCTTGAGGAAATCCCATTACCGGAAAAGACTTCAGGAAGTAAATCACGTTTTGCTGTCATGATGACGGGGGCGGAATACAAAAGGATGAGTATTCCTAATTATTCAGACGAGAACAGTATCGACGCATTAAGATATGCGTTCTTCAAGGCTGATCTTGATGAGGCATTAGTGCATATACAGGAACTCATAAATAAAGGTTATAAAGTATTTGCCCAGACGATGGCTACGTTCCAGTATTCGGATGCGGAGCTAGTTGCACTGGTCAAAGAGATCAACAGAATAAAGCCGTATGCTTTTTATATTGTTGACAGCTTCGGCACGCTTTATCCGGAGGACATTAAACGGTTTTACCATCTCGTTGATGATTATTTGAGCGAAGATATTTTATTCGGTATTCATGCGCATAACAATCTGCAGATGGCGGATGCCAACGAAATTATTTTTATTAATGAAGCATCTGACAGGAACATTATTGTTGATGGTTCGATATATGGAATGGGAAGAGGACCTGGTAATGCCCAGACTGAGGTGCTGATGCACTATCTCAATAGAAACGGGAAGAACTATGATGAAGATATTGTATGGCAGTTATACAATGACCATTTTGCAGCTCTTAAAGAACAGTTTGACTGGGGTTATCTTCCTGAGCAGTTTCTGGTGTCGAGATATGAAACCAATCCTGCATATATTTGGTATCTGTCCAGAAAAGGAATCACTGATTTCGGCAGGATCAAAGGGGTTCTTGAAAAGCTCCCTGATGAAAAGAGATATACGTTGTTTAAAGATGAAGTAGAGAGGATCCTGGAGGGACGGGAAAGTGAATCTTAATGATAAAGTAAAACAGCTGAAACTGGAATGTTTGGAGCTCTGTGTTCATGCAGGGGTGGGCCATGTTACCAGCGCATTTTCATGTGCCGAGATCGTAACACTGCTTTATTATGAAATAATGAATATAAGTAAAGAAGCAAGGGTTTCTGGGGATTATGATAGGTTTATCATGAGCAAAAATCATGGCAGTGTGATAACATATCCCATCCTGGCCGATCTGGGATATGTTTCTTATGATGAGATCAGGACATTTTTGGACAATGGAAGCAGGTTTGGGATACATAGTAAACTAGGAATACCTTCTGTGGATTTTGCGGGTGGCGCCCTTGGCATAGGGATTGGCGTAGCATGTGGGATGGCATATGCAGCAAAGCAGGACAATAAACCGTATAAAATATTCTGTCTGGTTGGAGACGGAGAATGTTATGAAGGGTCTGTTTGGGAAGCAGCCATGTTTGCAGCCCAAAATAACTTGAATAATTTAATTATAATTATTGACAGGAATAAAATGGCTATTACTGACTATACAGAAAATATGGTGGCACTGGAACCGCTTATGGATAAATGGAAAGCGTTTGGTTTTGAGGTCCGTGAAGTTGTAGACGGGCATGATTTTTCACAACTTAGACAAGCTTTTGCCAACGACAGTTCGAAACCTATATGTATTATCGCTAATACCATAAAAGGTCATGGGGTAGATTTTCTTGAGAATAATCTGTTGATGCATGGATGTGCTCCAACTGGCGAAAAGGCGGAACTTGCACTGAGGCAGATCGGAGGTGATAAATAGATGAATGGAAGGGATTATTTTTTTGACAAAATAGGCAGCGTAATGGAAGACAAAGATATTTATATTATATCAGCTGACTTAGCTGGCAGGCCTTTTGATTATATAAGAAAGGAATACCCAGACAGATTTGTTCCGGTCGGAATATCAGAGCAAAACCTTATCTCTGTTGCCTGTGGAATGGCTATGAGTGGCAAAAGGACAATAGCATATGCGGCAAATCCCTTCATTGTATACCGGGCATTTGATCAGATTAGAAATTCGGTTTCTTTAATGGATATTCCTGTTACTATAGCAGGTTTTGGAGTTGGTTTTGGAGTATCGGTATGTGGTACGACACATTTTACTACAGAGGATTTCTCCATGATGTCACTCTGTCCCAATATGAAGATTGTTACTGTTTCGGACAATACAATAGCAGAAAAAGCGTTCGGGGAGTTCCTGAATTGCCAGACTCCCACATACCTCCGCTTTGATAAACAATGCGGCGGTGAGTTAGGAGAGACAACTTGGGAAGATTACAGCAATGGATTCCGATACATCCAACGTGGAGGGAACATCCTGTTTATTTCGACAGGATATATGTCGCAGCTGGCCGAGGACAGTGCCGGTGATCAGGCGGTCATGGATCTGTTTTCTTATCCGTTTAACTCTGACGCCCTCATAGCTGAGATAGAAAAGTATAAAACAATAGTTGTATGTGAAGAGCAGCAGAGACGCGGTGGATTGGGAAGTGCCATCCTTGAGCTTTTGAATGAGAGAGACGTAAAAGCAGAAATTCGGCTGAAAAGTATTGATTATGGGGAGAGATTTCCGTCTGTATATGGATCGAGAAGTTATTGGTTGGAAAAGTACGGGTTGAATTCCGGGGGGGTATATATAGAAAGAGATTAAAAACAGATTATCACAATTACCCTAGAAACCTTCTGGTACAGGCAGGGCAGAAGCCTGGAACCCTTTTCATCCGTCCGGTAAGCACCGGGGGAGTGTGGAACAGGTTTTATCAAAGTAAGTCAGAGCTTGGACAGATGCCTGACAGAGAAAGATATTTCCTGCTAGGGGAAGAATTAAGGAAGGTTTTGTAAAGGGGAAAGTGAAATGTATGATTTTACATTAAATATTCCGACAAGGATTGTGTTTTCTTCTGGAAACAGAGAAGAGTTATATAGAAATGTTCTGTCATATGGGGAAAAGATTCTGCTTGTTTACGGCGGGAAATCCATAAAAAGCATGGGCCTGTATGATGAGATCATCCGGGAGTTATCCGGGACGGGGGCTGAGCTGTTTGAATTAGGCGGCGTTGCGGCAAATCCAAGGCACACCAAAGTCGACGAAGGTGCGGAGCTGTGCAGGAAACATGGGATAGATGTGATACTGGCGATCGGGGGCGGATCGGTTATCGACTGTGCCAAGGCCGTTTCCGTGACAGTAGGATCGGGTGCCGGCTGTTGGGATATCATAACGAAAAAGACTGTCCCTTCCTCTGCCGTCCCGGTTATCACGGTATTGACGATAGCAGGAACCGGGACGGAAATGAATAACAGCTGTGTGATAACAAATGAGGCTTTGAAGATAAAACGGGGATATTCCAATAATCTGATGTACCCGAAAATATCATTTTTGGATCCCACGCTTACTTTTTCAGTCCCGGCATTCCAGACGGCCTGTGGCTGTGCGGATATGCTGTCACATATCCTGGATACGGCCTATTTCATGCCTGGGGACAGGATGGAGCTTCTCCGTTCGGTCATGGAGGCTATGAGCAGGACCATTATAAAATATGCCCCGATAGCAGTGGCTGATCCGTCCAATTATGAAGCACGTGCAAACCTTATGTGGGCGTCATCCCTGGCACTGAACGGGATACTCAAAAATGGGATCCGGCAGCCTGCCGTCTGCCATATCATCGAGCACGAATTATCCGCGTATTACGATATAACCCACGGCCTGGGGATGGCGGTTATTCTGCCAAGGTGGATGAGATATGTTCTTGACAGCGACACTGCCGGGATATTTGCCGGATTCGGCAGGTCGGTGTTCGGTATCTGTGACAGTGACGATATTACGTGCGCGGAAAAGACGGTCGATGCCCTGGGGAGATTTTTATATACAGACCTGGCCCTGCCGTCAAAATTAAGTGTACTTGGGATATCTGACAGTGATTTTGGCCAGATGGGTGAAAATGTCTGCTGGGGAGGGAAGGTCGGCGGACTGAAACCGCTGGTACCCGAAGACATTGTAAATATTCTGAGGCTTTGCTATTAGTTATGGAGGTAGACGGATGCATGATGAAATAAGGCAGCTGAGGAAACGGATCCTGGAGGTATCGCATCTCGGCCACGACGGCAATCTCCAGAGCTGCTTTTCGTCAGTGGAGATCCTGTATGCGTTATATCATGGAGGCATGAACTGGGATGTGGAAAAAAGCCTGTCGCCGGGGAGGGATTATTTCCTCCTCAGCAAGGGACAGTCGAGCCTTGCATTGTCAGTGGTGCTGGAAAGTCTCGGCTTATTCCGGCCCGAAGAGGTCAATGGATTCTGTAAGTTTGGGAGCCGGTTCAGCATGCAGCTTGACAGGACCAAGTTCCCGGAAGGCGGGATAGAGAACTCGGCGGGCTCCCTGGGGCACGGTTTTCCGATGGCAGTCGGCATGGCAAACGCGTGCAGGATCAAAGGCACTGGGAACCGCATATATGTGCTTGCGGGGGACGGTGAGATGAATGAGGGGACCATGTGGGAGGCGTGCGCCTTTGCGGGCGGACACGGGATGGACAATCTTACCCTTATTATTGATGACAATGATTCAATAGGACGTATGCTTGATCTTTCCCCACTGCGGGGGAAACTTGAAGCTTTCGGGTTCACCGTTTTTGAAGCAGACGGGCATGACGTGAAGAGTCTCTTAAGTGTTTTAAAGCTATGCAGGGATGTGACGGGGAGTCCCCAGGCCATAATAGCTCATACAACCAGGGGCTATGGTTCAAGGACCCTTATGTCCGATAACGCATGGTTCCACAGGTCGCCGGATCCGGAAGAACTCGGGCTGCTGAAAAAGGAGGTTGACGCTTTTGAGAAGGGCAATGATTAAATCCGTCAGTGACATGATCAGGGATGAAGGCGACACATCGCTGTTCCTGGTAGATATCGGCGTCTGGGCATTCCGGGACATACTAAGGGATTATCCCGACAGGGCCATGAACATAGGCATCTTTGAGGACGGGATGGTAAGCCTGGCTGCAGGGATGGCGCTTGGGGGGATCATCCCGACGGTCTATGGAATCTCACCCTTCATAGTGGAAAGGGCATTGGAGCAGTTAAAGCTTGATTTTGCATACCAGAAGCTGCAGGGTAACTTCATAACAACAGGGGCATCATACGATTTTTCAACCCTTGGCTATTCACACTACTGCCCGGAGGACCTGGGGGTCATCTCCATGATACCCGGGTTTGAATTCATCGCCCCGGGCACAGCATCTGAATTCTCAAGGCTGTTTGAACAGACACACCGTGACGGACATCCCACCTACTGCCGCCTGAGCGACCACGTTAATAAGGCGGGGAGAGAAGTGGGCTTTGGAAAGGCAGCTGTCGTACAGACCGGTAGCAGGGCGACTGTCATTGCTGTGTCAACCATGCTTGATATGGTTTTGGAGGCATACGCAGGTGAGGATGTAAGCATCCTGTATTATACGACCCTGATGCCGTTTGACCGCAAGACCCTGAGGGAACATTATAACGGAGGCCGGATCTTCCTGTATGAACCCCATTATGAGGGGACACTGGCTCATGAGATATATAAGACATTTCCGGACAGGCCCGTTCAGTTGTCCTGCGTGGGGGTCAAACGCGAGATCCTCAGGAACTACGGGAGCAAGGAGCAGAATGATGCTTACAGTGGAATGCTTCCGGAAGTTAATTAATGTTTGTGAGACTGGAATACATAAGGAGAGGCAGAATAACAAAGGTACGTTATGAACATCATACTTCTTTCCGGGGGCTCAGGGAAACGCCTGTGGCCCCTTTCCAATGACGTAAGATCGAAACAGTTCATAAAGATATTTAAACGAGATGACGGTGTCTACGAGTCCATGGTGCAGCGGGTGTACCGCCAGATCATGAAGGCGGACCCGGAAGCCAGGATCATCATAGCGACCGGGAAGGCCCAGGTGTCGTCCATCCACAACCAGCTGGGAACGGACGTGGGGATCAGCGTCGAGCCGTGCCGGAGGGATACCTTCCCGGCCATCGCGCTGGCGGCCGCCTACCTGCGGGATGTCTCCGGGGTGGACTCGGAGGAGCCGGTAGTCGTGTGCCCGGTCGACCCCCTGGTGGACGACGACTATTTTGAGGCTCTGAAGGAGCTAGGGAAACTGGCCGGGAAGAGGAAGACGGGTCTTGTCCTGATGGGGATCGAGCCGACATACCCTAGCGAGAAGTACGGCTACATCCTGCCGGAATCCCCGGACCGGGTCAGCCGGGTAAGGACATTCAGGGAGAAGCCGGATACGGAGACTGCAGAGAACTACATTGCCCAGGGGGCGCTGTGGAACGGTGGGGTGTTCGCCTGCCGGATCGGATATGTGCTGGAGAAAGCCTGCAGCCTGGCGGGTTTCACGGATTACCGGGACTTCTATGCCAGGTATGGGACATTGGAGAAGATCTCCTTCGACTACGCCGTTGTGGAGAAGGAGCCGGACATCTGGGTGATGCGCTTTGCAGGCCGGTGGAAGGACCTGGGGACCTGGAATACACTGACGGAGGCGATGGACGAACCGTTAATCGGGAAGGCCGTGACGGACGGGACCTGCAGCAACACACATGTCATCAACGAGCTGGATATCCCGGTACTGGCCGCGGGGATGCATGACGTGGTTATCAGCGCGTCGGCTGAGGGGATCCTGGTCTCGGACAAGGACCGGAGCTCGCATATTAAAGCATATGTGGACCGCCTGGACCAGCCGGTCATGTTCGCCGACAAGTCTTGGGGGACGTACAGGGTACTGGAGGTCTCGGATGGGAGCCTGACGATCAAGGTGACGCTTGGTGCGGGGCAGCACATGAACTACCACAGCCATCGGAACCGGGACGAGGTGTGGGTCGTCACATCCGGGAGCGGGAGGACCGTGGTGGACGGGATGGAACAGGAGATCCATGCAGGGGACGTGGTGACCATGCAGGCGGGATGCAGGCATACGGTCATGGCGGTGACGGAACTGCAGATGATCGAGGTGCAGCTGGGTAAGGACATCAGCGTCCATGACAAGCAGAAGTATGAACTGGAGGAGCGGGGCTGGGAATGAACGAACCGTTTCTGCTGAGACCGGCATATAAGGACTACCTGTGGGGAGGGCGCAGGCTGAAGGATGATTTCGGCAAGGCCACGGAACTGATGCCGCTGGCGGAGTCATGGGAGTGTTCAACGCACCCGGACGGGGAGAGCACTGCTTCCGGCGGGAAACATGACGGGGAGCCGCTCTCCAAGGTGATGGAGGGAAACCCAGGATACATGGGGAGACATCCCCTGTCACTCGGGCTGCCGCCGGGACAGATCCCGGTGCTGGTGAAGCTGATCGACGCCTCAGAGAGACTGTCTGTCCAGGTACATCCGTCCGACGACTATGCACGCGAACATGAGGACGGGAAGACCGGGAAGACCGAGATGTGGTACGTGCTTGATGCAGGGAAGGATACGGAGCTTGCTTACGGTTTCCTGCATGACATGGAGAGTGGGCTGCTGGAACGTGCGGCGGGTGACGGTACCCTGCTGAACCATCTGCAATACGTGGGGATAAAGAAGAACGATGTGTTCTTCCTTCCGCCAGGGACTGTCCATGCGTTGGGCGCTGGTGCTCTGGTGGCGGAGATCCAGGAGAACTCCAACCTGACCTACCGTTTGTATGACTATGAAAGGACAGACAGGGACGGGAGGAAGAGGCCGCTCCACATCCGGAAGGCGGTGGAGGCGGCGGACTTAAGGGCAGCCGGTCAGCCGAGGCAGCCGGTGGGCGTGCTCCGGTATGAGCCGGGCTTTGCCGCGGAACTACTGTGCAGGTGCCGGTACTTCCAGACGGAGAGGATCCTGTTGAACACGGAGCGAGTCCGAGGGATGGCTGGTCTGCAGACCGGGGACGGGACGTTCAACGTGCTGCTCTGCATGGACGGTTGCGGGGTGCTGTACTGGGACGGGGGGATGATCCCGTTCTTTAAGGGAGACAGCATCTTCGTGCCGGCGTCGTCCGTCCTGTGCCGGC
>CANPZE010000027.1 GCA_947589315.1 uncultured Lachnospiraceae bacterium
TTTTGCCAATCCTGTTTTTACTCCCTTTTCCATTCTGGCTTTTGCAGATGCCAGCTGGATGATCAATGTCATTGTCAGCTTGTCAGACAGCGAAATTAATTTTGGCCTTTCTCTCTGCTTCCTTTGGCAGGATCATTGTCTTCAGATTACTCCTTTCTTTTCCACATATCTTCCTGTCCTTGACACTCTGCCTCTGGTAGACTACAATAATTTTGACCATTTTTCACAGGAATCTACATAGAAATGGAGTCGTTTATGAGTAACCTCAATACCTCTAAAGAAAGAGTACATTTTGGCTTCATCGGTTTCGGGCTGATCGGCGGCTCTATTGCCCATGCGATCCGCCTTCAGTATCCCCAGGCCGACATTATGGCATATAATTATTATAAGACAGCGCCCCATCCCAAATTAGAGCTGGCCCTGGCTCAGGGAACACTTTCCCAGATCGTCAATGACCTTTCAGATTTCAGCTGCTGCGATGTGATTTTCTTATGTGCGCCAGTCCTGACCAACATTGCCTATCTGGAACAGGTCAAACCTTTCCTGAAGCCTGACTGCATCCTGACGGATGTGGGAAGCGTAAAAGGCGACATCCACCAGGCGGTGGAAAAGCTTTCCCTCTCTTCTTATTTTATCGGTGGACATCCCATGGCAGGCTCGGAAAAGACCGGTTATGAGAACTCCGATGCCTCCTATCTCAGGAATTGCTGCTACGTTCTTACCCCTACCTCCTGCGTATCCCAGGATAAGGTAGATTTTCTCCGGCAATTCGTATCGGCTTCCGGAGCAAACTGCGTGATCATGAGGCCAGAAGAACATGACCGGGTGACGGCAGGGATCAGCCACGCCCCCCATGTGATCTCTGCCAGCCTTGTAAATACAGTGCAAGCCAGGGACGCCAATGGGAATCATTCCCTCCTGGCGGCGGGAGGATTTAAAGATATCACCAGGATTTCCTCCTCCTCGCCTGAAATGTGGCAGAATATCTGCTTAACCAACCGGGATAGTATCCTCTCCTTTCTGGAGGATTATATAGATACTCTGTCTCAGGCAAAAAAAGCGATCCAGGACAGTGACGAGGCGGCTATACTCGAGTTTTTCCGGCAGGCCAAAACGTACCGCGATTCCTTTCTCTGATAACATCACCCATCCACAGAACAGGAGGAAACTATGAATATACTAGAAGGTTTAAACCCCCAGCAGGAAGAGGCCGTAAAGCACTACAAAGGTCCCCTTCTGATCCTGGCAGGAGCCGGTTCCGGCAAAACCAGAGTGCTGACCCACCGGATTGCTTATCTGATCAATTATTATGATGTGAATCCCTGGCATATTCTGGCTCTCACCTTTACCAACAAAGCCGCCGGAGAGATGCGGGAACGGGTGGACCAGATCGTAGGCTATGGCGCAGAGAACATTTGGGTAAGCACCTTCCACTCCACCTGCGTCCGCATTCTGCGCAGATCTATCGAAGCGTTGGGATACAATCGGAATTTTACGATCTACGATGCCGATGACCAGCGTTCCCTGATGCGGGATATCATCAAATATCTCCAGCTGGATCCCAAGAAATTCCGCGAGAGAAATTTTCTGTCTGCTATCTCCTCTGCCAAGGATGAACTGATCACTCCGGAGGAATATGAACTTCAGGCCCAGGGAGATTATATGAAGGAGACCTATGCCAGAGCTTACCGGGAATATGAAAAGAGGCTTCGGGATTCTAACGCTTTAGATTTTGACGACCTGATCTGCAAAACCATTCAGCTTTTCCAGGAGAATCCAGATATACTGGACTATTATCAGCGGCGGTTCCACTATATTCTGGTGGATGAATATCAGGACACGAACACGGCTCAATTCCAGCTGATCCATCTTCTGGCCAATACCCCTTCCGAAGAAGGCGGCCGGGAACAAAATCTATGCGTAGTGGGGGACGATGACCAGTCTATCTACAAATTCCGGGGAGCCAATATACATAATATTTTAAATTTCGAGCAACAATACCCTCATACAAAGGTGATCCGGCTGGAGGAGAACTACCGCTCCACGCAAAACATCCTGGACGCTGCCAATGCTGTGATCCGCAACAACCGGCATCGAAAAGACAAATCCCTTTGGACAAAAAAAGCTGCGGGGGAATCTATTTATTATACCCAATTTGAAAATGAATACGAAGAAGCCGGCATGATCGCTAATGCGATCACCCGGGCAGTGGCCCAGGAGGGAAAGGACTATAAAGATTTTGCTATCCTTTACCGCACGAACGCCCAATCCCGTGTTTTTGAAGAAAAGCTGGTCCAGTGCAATGTCCCCTACCGCATTGTAGGGGCAGTGAATTTCTATCAGCGCAAGGAGATCAAGGATATCCTTGCCTATCTGCGGACGATCGACAATGGACTGGATGATATTTCTGTAAAAAGAATTATTAATGTTCCCAAACGGGGAATCGGCCTGACTACCATCGACCGGATCACCAGCTATGCCACGACTCATGAAGTCAGTTTTTACGGAGCCCTGGAAAGCTATGAATACATTGACGGCATTGGCCGCAGCGCCAATAAGCTGGGTTCCTTTGTCAGTCTTATTGACTCCTTTCGCCGCCATCTGGAAGACCCTTCCTTCCACTTGGAAGAACTGATCCGGAACATTCTCACAGAATCCGGATACCAGGCTATGCTCGAAGAAGAAGGCACAGAAGAAGCGGCAGGGCGTCTGGAGAACATTGAAGAGCTGATCAGCAAAGCGGCTTCCTACGAAGAAAACTGTGAAGAAGAGATTCCCTCTCTTAGCGGCTTCCTGGAGGAAGTCGCCCTGATAGCAGATATTGATAATGTAGATGAATCCAATAACCTGGTTCTGCTTATGACGCTCCACAGCGCCAAGGGACTGGAATTCCCCTATGTGTATATGGTAGGGATGGAAGACGGCATTTTCCCAGGGGCTGCGGCAGTCTATGGGGAAGACCCGGAAAGCTGTGAAGAGGAAATGGAGGAAGAACGGCGCCTGTGCTACGTGGGGATCACCCGGGCCAGGGAGCAGCTCTCTCTCAGCTGCGCCAGAAGCCGCTTCCGCCACGGAGAACAGCAATTCAACCGTCCGTCCCGCTTTATCACAGAGATTCCCCGCTATTTGCTGAAAGCGAGCACCACCGGCACATCGGGACATTCCGGCAGCTCTGCCGGCTCTTATGGGACAGGGACCTGGGATCCTCTGGCAGAACAGTGCGCCAAGCAGCAGAAGCCCCAAAACTTCGGTACCGCTAAAAATATCGGCGGCGGAAAGAACCTGCTGGCCGGTAATCCTATGATCTTCAAAGGAATGAGGCCCGCTGGCGGAAAGGCAGCTCCCTTTTCCATTGATTACAAGACGGGAGACCGGGTAAAGCATACCCGGTTTGGCGAAGGCATCGTGACAGGCCTGAAGGCTGCCTCCGGGGATTATGAGGTGACTGTAGCCTTTGACAACGGTACTACCCGGAAAATGATCGCATCCTTTGCCAAGCTGAAAAAAATATGATATACTGGGGAACAGGAAAATATTTCTTATTAAGGAGGTTTTACTATGTGCAATAAGAGCAGCAGATTTGAAGATTTACTGAACACCGCCAAACTCAACGAATTTCTTCACAAAAAGGAGCTGGAGGAAAAGAACAAGAACACACTTCTCATTGTCCTGGCAGTGATTGGCGCGATCGCAGCCATAGCCGGCATTGCATATGGGGTATATCGCTATCTCACGCCGGATTATCTGGATGATTTTGATGATGACTTTGACGATGATTTTGAAGATGACTTTATTGAGTTTTCTGACAGTAAACCTGTAGCAGAGGATTAATCCTTCCCCTCTGCCGTTGTGCAAGCCAATACCGAAATGGTAGTTCCATTTCGACTGCGAAATGGAACTTTTCATTTCGGTATTTTCACCTTAGAGGGATAAAAACTAACAAGAAAGGCAGGAACAAATTATGAAGCTTTGGGGAGGCCGTTTCACCAAGGAAACCAACCAACTGGTACACAATTTCAACGCATCTCTTTCCTTTGACCAGAGATTCTATCAGGAGGATATCCAGGGGAGCATTGCGCATGTCACCATGCTGGCTGAACAAAATATTCTCACCCAGGAGGACAAAAACGCTATCATTGATGGGCTGAACAGCATCGCCCGGGATATTGAGCAGGGGGTTCTGGTTTTTGATGAGACCAGCGAAGACATCCACAGCTTTGTAGAAGCCAATCTGATCCAGCGGATCGGCGATGCCGGCAAACGCCTACATACCGGAAGAAGCCGTAACGACCAGGTGGCTCTGGATATGAAGCTTTATACCCGGAAGGAACTGAGGGAAATAGACGGCTTGCTGAAAGAATTGTTACAAAGCCTGCTGCGGATCATGAAGGAACATACGGATACCATCATGCCCGGCTTTACCCACCTCCAAAAAGCCCAGCCCATCACACTCGCCCACCACATGGGCGCTTATTTTGAAATGTTTAAAAGAGACCGTTCCCGCCTGTCTGACACACTGGAACGGATGAATTATTGTCCGCTGGGGGCCGGCGCCCTGGCCGGCACTACCTATCCCTTAGACAGGGAACGCACAGCCCAGCTTCTGGGCTTTACGGGTCCCACACTCAACAGTATGGATTCCGTGTCGGACAGGGATTACCTGATCGAGGCCCTGAATGATATGTCGCTGATCATGATGCATTTAAGCCGTTTCTGCGAAGAGATCATCACCTGGAATACGAATGAATATCAATTTGTAGAGATTGACGATTCCTACTCTACCGGCAGCAGCATTATGCCCCAGAAAAAGAATCCGGATATTGCCGAACTGGTACGGGGCAAGACAGGCCGGGTCTATGGCGCACTGTTCTCCCTGCTTACTACCATGAAAAGCCTTCCTCTTGCCTACAATAAGGACATGCAGGAAGACAAGGAGCTGGTATTTGACGCCATCGACACTGCCAAGGGCTGTATCGCTCTCTTCCATGGCATGCTGGATACCATGGTCTTTTGCAAGGCTAAAATGCGCTCGAGTGCAGAAGGCGGTTTTACCAATGCCACAGACGCTGCGGATTATCTGGTGAACCATGGCGTTCCTTTCCGGGACGCCCACGGCATTATCGGGCAGTTAGTCCTGTACTGCATTGATAAAGGAATCTCCCTGGGTGATATGGCTCTGGAGGAATACCAGGCCATCAGTCCTGTCTTCCAGGAGGATATTTACGATGCCATCCGCATGGAGACCTGTGTCGATAAGAGAAATACGATTGGGGCGCCGGGGCCGGAAGCTATGAAAAAGGTCATCGCCCTGTATGAAACCTACCTGGCAGAATGATCATCCTGCCAGGCTCTGCCCTTGCTTTCCGGTATAAAGCTGGTAATACTTGCCCTGTTGCTCGATCAACTGATCGTGGGTTCCCCTTTCAATGATCCGCCCCTGTTCCAGCACCATAATACAGTCACTATTCCGGACCGTAGAAAGACGATGGGCAATGACAAAAGTAGTCCTTCCTGCCATCAGCCGGTCCATCCCCTCCTGTACCAGCTTCTCGGTACGGGTATCGATCGAACTGGTGGCCTCATCCAGGATCAGCGCAGGCGGATTGGCAATGGCCGCCCTGGCGATTGCCAACAGCTGTCTCTGCCCCTGGCTTAAATTGGCGCCGTCCCCGGTAAGCATGGTATCATACCCTTCGGGAAGATGGCGGATAAAGCCATCTGCATTAGCCAGCTTTGCTGCTTCTACCACTTCTTCATCTGTGGCGTCCAGCTTTCCATATCGGATATTTTCCCGGACGGTTCCTGTAAAGAGGTGGGTATCCTGCAGGACGATCCCCAGGGAACGCCTCAGATCCCCTTTTTTGATCTTATTAATATTAATTCCGTCAAACCGGATCTTACCATCCTGTATGTCATAAAAACGATTGATGAGATTGGTGATCGTAGTCTTGCCCGCTCCGGTGGCTCCTACAAAGGCAATCTTCTGCCCCGGCTTGGCATAGATTTCTATGTCATGAAGAATGATCTTGTCATCATTGTAACCAAAGTCCACATGGTCAAAGACCACATCCCCTTCCAATCTCTGATAAGTAATGGTATCACTTTCTCTGTGATAATGTTTCCAGGCCCACAGTCCCGTATGCTCTTCCACCTCTGTCAGGCTTCCATCCGCTTCCTTGCGGACCCGTACCTGCTCCACATAACCGGCATCCGGTTCCGGCTCCTCATCCAGCAACCGGAAAATCCGCTCTGCTCCTGCCAGAGCCATCACGATACTATTCAACTGCATACTTACCTGGTTGATGGGCTGTCCAAAGGATTTATTAAAGGTCAGAAAGCTGACCAGACCTCCCAGCGTCAACCCTCCTATCCCATTTAATGCGAACACACCGCCAGCCATGGCACAGACCACATAGCTGATATTCCCGATCTGGGCATTCACCGGCATCAATATATTCGCAAAGGTATTGGCATTATCCGCACTCTCAAAGAGCTGATCATTCAACTGGTCAAAGGCCTGCATGCTTTCCTGCTCATGGCAGAATACTTTCACGACCTTCTGTCCATTCATCATCTCTTCAATATGCCCATTGAGCTTACCAAGAGCCTGCTGCTGCGCCATGAAATAAGAGCCGCTCAATCCTGCCAGCTTCTTAGACACAGCCAGCGTAACTCCCACCATCAGCAGCGTGATCACTGTCAACGGAATGTTCAGTACGATCATACAATACAACACACTGACAATGGTAATGATGCTGGAGATCAGCTGAGGGATGCTCTGGCTGATCATCTGGCGCAGGGTATCAATATCATTTGTATACACAGACATAATGTCCCCGTGGGCATGGGTATCAAAATACTTAATGGGCAGGGACTCCATATGGACAAACATATCATCCCGCAGATTGCGCAGCATCCCCTGCGTCACATTTACCATGATCCTGCTATACGCATACGTGGACAGAATCCCCAATCCGTACAGAGCTCCTACTTGCAGGATCCGATTCCAGAGCGCTGTAAAATCGGGATGGGCCGACTGGGCCAACGGATTAATATAGTCGTCAATCAATACTTTGATAAACATGGTTCCCTGCACATTGGCAAGTACGCTGACCACAATACAAACGATCACAATGACCATATGCGCCAGGTATCTTTTTGCCATATATCCCATCAGGCGTTTTATCAGAATCCCCGGATTTTCCAGCTTGATACCCGGTCTCCTCATTCCTCTGGCGCCAGGTCCCTTAGGCGATATAACCTTATTATTGTTCTCATTTCCCATTGAAAATCCTCCTTTCCTGTGGGTCATGCCGGCTGATCAAAATCACCGCTTCCCTCTGTCTGGGAATCATAAACATCCCGATAGATCTCATTGCTCTTTAACAGCTCCTCATGTGTCCCAAAGCCGTTGATCTGGCCTTCGTCCATAACAATAATCCGATCGGCATTCTGGACGCTGGTGATCCTCTGGGCAATGATCAGCTTAGTAGTCCCAGGGATTTTCTGGTCGAAAGCTCTACGGATCTTTCCATCTGTTGCCGTATCTACAGCACTGGTAGAGTCATCCAGGATCAAGATCTTCGGCTTCTTCAGGAGAGCCCTGGCAATGCAAAGCCTCTGCTTCTGGCCGCCAGACACATTCGTTCCTCCCTGTTCAATATAGGTCTCATATCCCTTAGGCAGTTTATCAATAAATTCATCGGCGCAGGCCAGCTGACAGGCATAGATGCACTCTTCCATAGTGGCCTCCCGGTCGCCCCAACGCAGATTATCCAGAATCGTCCCACTGAACAAGACATTATTCTGCAGTACGGCAGCCACCTGGTTCCGGAGAGTATCCAGATCATATTCCCTCACATCCCGGCCGCCTACCAATACTCTGCCTTCACTGACGTCATACAGACGGCTGATCAGATTCACCAGACTGGATTTTCCTGTCCCGGTACCCCCGATGATACCGATCGTCTCACCAGAACGGATCGTAAGATTGATGTCTTTCAATACCATTTCCCTGGCGTCCTGCTTGTAGGAAAAGCTTACATGGTCAAAACAGATATCCCCATTTTTGATCTCGTATACCGGATCCTGTGGATTCGTAATGTCTGCCTGCTCCTCCAGGACCTCAACAATACGTCTGGCGCTGGCCACACTCATGGTCAGCATAACAAATACAAAGGAGAGCATCATCAGGCTCATCAAAATATTCATACAGTAAGCCAGCAGAGAGGACAGATTGCCGGTAGTCAGCTGGGAACTTACGATCATCTTGGCCCCCAGCCAGCTGATCCCCAAAATACAGCTATAAACGGTAAACTGCATCAAAGGTGAATTTAGAGCTATCAAGCTCTCCGCCTTGACAAACATCCGGTACAGATTGCCACTGGCTTCCGTAAACTTACTTTTCTCATGCTTTTCGCGAACGTATGCTTTCACTACGCGGATGGCTGAGACATTTTCCTGGATACTTGCATTCAGGCCATCGTATTTTTTAAATACCTGGTCAAAATACTTCATTGTCCGTGTCACCAACAGCCCCAGGCAGATTGCCAGCACGATCACCGCCAGCAGATAAATCGAGGCGATGCGGACATTGATAAAGAACGCCATAGCCATTGCGCAGATAAGGCTTGCCGGCGCGCGGGTACACATGCGCAGGAGCATCTGGTAAGCATTTTGTATGTTCGTCACATCGGTGGTCAGCCGGGTGATCAGACCTGCTGTGCTGTATTTATCAATATTGGAAAAGCTGAAGGTTTGTATATTTTCATACATCGCCTTCCGCAGGTTCCTGGCAAAACCCGTGCTGGCACGGGCTCCATACTTTCCGCCCATGATTCCGGCAAAAAGGCTGAAGCCTGCCGTCAAGACCATGAGCCCTCCCATCTGGTATATATGCCGGATATCGCCTACCTCCACTCCGCGGTCAATAATAGAGGCCATCATCAGTGGGATGACCGTCTCCATCACCACCTCCAGCAGCATGAATACCGGAGTCAATATTGAGGCTGTTTTAAATTCTTTGATATAGCCAGCCAATGTCTTTAACATAAACCTCTCCTCCTAAAAAATTGGAATGCCGACCTGTCTTCTGCCGACATCCCATTATATTCATCTTCGTCTTTCCCTGCACATTGTCTTATTTTGCTACTATATTCACAATCCTGCCCGGCACATAGATTTCTTTTACAATTGTCCCGGACAGCTTACTTCCCAATGCCTCTTTGGCTTTGGCTAACACCTGCTCTTTGGGATCGTCTTTCCCAATGGACATTGTAGTCCTGGTCTTGCCATTGACCTGCACGGCAATCTCCACAGTAGCCTCAACCGTCTTAGCCTCCTCATATTCCGGCCAGCTGCTCTGATAGATCCGGCCGGCAAATCCTGTCAATTCCCACAGTTCCTCTGTAATATGGGGAGCCACCGGATTCAGCAGCAACAGCAGAGTCCTATATTCTCCCCGGGTAACCGCTTCCTTTTTGTAAAATTCATTGATCAACGCCATCATAGCTGCAATAGCAGTATTGTACTTCAGGTTCTCAAAATCATTGCTCACCTTCTTAATCGTCTGGTGAAGCTTGCTCTCCAGATCCTTAGAGTAACCTTCTTCTTGCGTGAGCAGGCCCTGCAGCTTCCACACCCTTTCCAGGAAACGGCGGCATCCCTTCACTCCATCCTCCGACCAAGAAGCGCTCAGGTCAAAGGCTCCAATGAACATTTCGTAAGTACGCAGAGTATCTGCCCCATAGTCTCTCACAATATCATCCGGATTCACTACATTGCCCCGGGATTTGCTCATCTTCTCCCCATTCTCTCCCAGAATCATTCCATGGGAGGTACGTTTCTGATAGGGTTCCCCGGTAGGCACTACTCCCTGGTCATACAGGAACTTATGCCAGAAACGGGAATACAGAAGGTGAAGCGTAGTATGCTCCATCCCCCCATTATACCAGTCAACCGGAAGCCAGTATTTCAAAGCCTCCTGGCTGGCCAAAGCCTCTTTGTTGTGAGGATCCGTATAACGCAGGAAATACCAGGAAGATCCTGCCCACTGAGGCATAGTGTCCGTCTCTCGTTTCGCCGGCCCGCCGCAGCATGGACAAGTCGTATTGACCCAGTCTGTCATAGCTGCCAGGGGGGATTCCCCATTATCAGTAGGCATATAACTTTCTACTTCAGGAAGCACCAGCGGCAGTTCACTTTCATCCAGAGGCACATAATTACACTTCTCGCAATATACGATCGGAATCGGTTCTCCCCAATATCTCTGACGGGAAAATACCCAGTCCCTCAGCTTATAATTCACCTTACGGTTGCCGATTCCCTTTTCCTCCAGAAAATCCTTCATCTTTTCTTTGGCCTCTGTCACCTCCAGTCCATCCAGAAACTGAGAATTGATCAGCTTTCCGGTAGCCACATCCGTAAAGGCTGCTTCATTAATATCCACCGGGCCATTCTTCCCTTCCACCACCTGGATCATAGGCAGGCCAAATTTCTTGGCAAACTCCCAGTCACGGTCATCGTGGGCAGGCACCGCCATGATCGCACCGGTTCCATAGGTCATCAATACGTAATCGGAGATCCAGACCGGTATCTCCTCTCCATTCACCGGATTAATGGCGCGGATCCCATCCAGAACTACACCAGTTTTATCCTTCGCCAGCTCTGTACGCTCAAAATCTGATTTTCTGGACGCCAATTCCCGGTAGGCTACTACATCCTCCCAGTTCCTGATCTCCGACTGATACTTATCGATCAGAGGATGTTCCGGAGACACTACCATATACGTAGCGCCGAACAGAGTATCTGGCCTTGTGGTGTAGACCTTCAATTTCTCCTCTTTGTCCTTCAAGGGGAAATCCACCTCCGCCCCTTCGGACCGTCCAATCCAATTCCTCTGGGACACCTTAACTTTTTCAATATAATCTACTTCCTCCAATCCCTGGAGCAGTTTGTCTGCGTAATTGGTGATCTTCAACATCCATTCGCTTTTCACCTTACGGACTACGGGGGCGCCGCAACGCTCACACACGCCATTCACCACTTCTTCATTCGCCAATCCGACCTTACAGGAGGTACACCAGTTAATCGGCATCTCCTTCTTATATGCCAGCCCCGCCTTAAAAAGCTTCAGAAAGATCCACTGCGTCCACTTATAGTAATCCGGATCTGTAGTATTGATCTCCCTGTCCCAGTCAAAAGAATACCCCAGAGATTGAAGCTGCTTCTTAAACCGCCCTACATTATTCTTCGTTACCACCCTGGGATGGATCTGATTCTTGATCGCATAATTCTCTGTAGGCAGCCCGAATGCATCCCATCCCATAGGATAGAGGACATTATAGCCCTGCATTCTTCTTTTGCGGGCAACGATATCCAGCGCCGTATACGGCCTGGGATGGCCTACATGAAGCCCTTGCCCTGAGGGATACGGAAATTCTACGAGGGCATAGAATTTCGGCTTGGAATAATCATCCGAAGTCGCAAATGCCTTCTCTTCCTCCCAGATTCTCTGCCATTTTTTCTCCACCGTATGATGGTTGTACATCTCTGCCATTGTTCTCCTCCATTCCTGGTCATATTTCCATTAAATAATATAAAAGCCAATTAATCCTGCAAGGATACCGATCCCGGCGCCTGCGATCACATCTTTCGGAAAATGGACTCCCATCATTACCCGCAGCACAGCCAGCAAAAAACCTGCTGCCAGAAGCACAATCCCCAGGGGAATATCTACCGACAGCACGGCCATCCCAATGATCGCATTGGAAAAGACGTGGCGGCTGGGGAATGACTTTCCCTTTGTATCCTTTTCCAAAATAGGGGTAAATCCATATACCTGATAAGGGCGGGGAGCGGAATATAGATTGCGCATGACAGATACCAGGATAAATCCCGCCGCCGGCACCAGCAACACCGGCCAGATCCTCCGATCCCTGCACAAAAGCAGTTCCAGGACAGCCATCCCATATCCCAACGCCGTCAGGCCGGTCAGAACCCGCACCAGCATCCTGGCCCGTTCTTTCCCGATCCTTCTCTCCACCCAGTCCATTGATTTCTCATAAGCCTCACCCGACATAGCCATTCCCATTCTCAGGTTCTTCCCCTGCCAATACCTGGATTCCCAATTCCTCCAGCTGGGAAGCCTCGACTGCCCCCGGCGCTTCGGTCATAAGGCAGGAGGCATCCTTTACCTTCGGGAATGCAATCACATCCCGGATGCTGTCCACCTTTGCCATCAGCATAACCATCCGGTCCAGCCCATAAGCTAATCCGGCATGAGGGGGAACCCCATATTTGAAAGCGTTCAGCAAAAATCCAAACTGCTCATAAGCCGCCTCTTTAGTAAATCCTAATGTTTCAAACATTTTCTCCTGGATATCATCCTGATGGATACGGACTGAACCGCCGCCCAGCTCTGTACCATTTAACACAATATCATAAGCTCTGGCCCGCACCCGTCCCGGCTCCGTCTGCAGATACGGCAGATCCTCTTCCACAGGCATGGTAAAAGGATGGTGCATCGCTACATACCGGCCTTCCTCTTCAGAATACTCCAACAAAGGGAACTCTGTGATCCAGAGAAATCTATACTCATCTTTGTTCAACAGTTCCAGCTTCCGTGCCAGTTCGAGGCGGAGATTCCCCAGCACATCATAGACCACCTTATTGGCGTCTGCCGCAAACAAAAGCAGGTCTCCCGGCTCTCCTTCCATAGCCTTTACCAAGGCTTCCAGCTCCTCCGGCGTCAGGAACTTGGCAAAAGAGGATTTATAGCTGCCATCCTCGTTAATACACAGATAAGCCAGCCCTTTTGCCCCGAAATCTTTAGCAAAATTCACCAGGGCATCAATCTTCTTTCTTGGCATGGCCCCCTGCCCCTTGGCATTGATCCCCCGGACTGAACCCCCTGCCTCCAGGGCGCCGGTAAATACGCCAAAGCCACATTCTTTTACGATCTGGGACACGTCATGGAGTTCCATGCCAAAGCGGATATCCGGCTTGTCCGAACCAAACCGGTCCATTGCCTCCTGCCAGGTCATCCGCTGGATCGGCAGCGGCACCTCAATGTCCAGGAGTTTCCGGAACAGCTTCTGGAGCAGACGTTCATTCACATCCATCACATCATCTTCATCCACAAAGGACAGCTCCATATCGATCTGTGTAAATTCCGGCTGACGGTCCGCCCGCAGATCCTCATCCCGAAAGCATTTCGCGATCTGGAAATACCGGTCATAGCCAGAACACATCAATAGCTGCTTAAAAAGCTGGGGAGACTGCGGCAACGCATAAAAGGAACCAGGATGAACACGGCTGGGGACCAGGTAATCCCTTGCGCCCTCCGGGGTACTTTTATTCAATATAGGCGTCTCAATCTCGAGAAACCCTTCCTCTGCCAGAAATTGCCGTGTCAAAGCGGTCACCTGGCTGCGCAATATCAGATTGCGCTGCAGATCAGGACGGCGCAGGTCCAAATAACGGTACTTCAACCGAAGTTCTTCCTTGGTCTTGCTGTCCTCTTCAACAGGGAAGGGAGGGGTCTGGGATTCAGACAGAATCCGCAGGGCAGACGCCCGCACCTCAATAGCCCCTGTAGCCAGGTTCTCATTAACAGCGCCAGAGCGCGCTGTCACCAGTCCGGTCACTGCCACCACGAATTCACTCCGCAGCTTCATTGCCTTCTGAAACCCCTCTGTCCCAATTTCATTTTCCTCAAAGATAAGCTGCAGAATACCGGAACGGTCCCGCAGATCCACAAAGATAATTCCACCCTTATTGCGGTTCTTTTGAACCCACCCCATCACAGTAACCTCCTGGCCGATGTTACTCTCATCCAACTCGGCGCAACGGCAGGTACGTTTTAAACCCTTCATTGATTCTGCCATTCTTTCTATTCCTCCAATCTATGAATCGCTATAATGATACAACGAAAATCCTTCCTTGGCAATCTTTTCCTGGAAGCTCTCCGTATTCTTACAAGAAAACATATTACCACGCTGTATGCTAACTGATCGCTTCTGCCTCCTTGATAAACATAGGTAAATGCTGTTTCTGCAGCTCTGTCACCTGGGTATGTAACTGATCCATTTCCGCAAATCGCTGGCTGTGCAACAGATTCTGAAAGGTCAGGAAAGTCTTCATATCATAATCTGCCACCTCGTCAATCATGATCCGTGTAGCCGTCTCCTGATCAAAGGCTCTCCGGTAGCTTCTGTCACTGGTCAGGGCTACAAACACATCACAGGTCCGCAATATTCTGGCCATATAGGGAATCTCTTCTCCCTTTCGGTTGTCCGGGTAGCCCGACCCATCATAATTCTCATGGTGGTAATATACCGCCTGAAGGATTTCCTCAGGATAGTTCTCCCGTTCCAGAGCTTTTCTGCTATATATGGTATGCATCCGCAGATATTTCATCTGTTCGATCCCCAGGGCCTCCCGCCCATCGGCATCCAGATACTTTGCCACCCTAAGCTTGCCCAGATCGTGAAGGAGACCGGCAATCTCAATATTTCTGCAGAATTCCTCGCTCTCTCCCATCTCTTGCGCCAAGGCTTTGGCCATATTACTCACACTGATCCCATGGCACATTTCTACATAGGCGGCCCCCCGCAGAGGGAGATCAACCTTTGCAGACGCCACGATCAGGCTTTCCATATAATCCTCCATTCTTCTTCCTCCCCAGCATTTCCTGGATTCGATCGATATAATCCGTAATGCTCTTTACATTCTCGATCCGGGTCACAAGATTCCGTTCCGGGTCATACACCTTAGTGGAGGCGCCCGCCCCCAGGGCAAGGATTGTCTGCTTCTCCTCCATGATCAAAATATTGTACAAACCTTCCTTTCCCTCTCTGGCATATCCGATATTCTCCTGGCCAGAGCTTCCTCCATATCCGCCGGAATTCTTCTGCCGGTACATATAATAGGGGAGATATCCGTTCTCTCTGGCAAAAATATCCCCCAGTTCCAGCATATGCTCCATCCATTTGGCCCATTCCCTTTCAAAATCCTCCGGAGCCAGATGCAGGCGTTTTCGTTCCTCCCGGCCGCACTCCTCGATCACACGGCGCAGGCGGGAGGCCCTCTTGATCACCAGGGAATGGATCGTGATACCGTCCGGATCCAGCTCCTTCAGCTGGCGCAGAGTATCAGCAAAATCCTCCGGCGTCTCCCCGGGAAGGCCGATGATCAGATCCATATTAATATTGTCAAATCCCATCTGCCGGGCCATCGAAAATACCTGCCGGGTCTGTTCGACAGTGTGCCTGCGTCCAATCAGCTCCAAAGTCCTCTGCTGCATTGTCTGGGGATTGATCGAAATCCGGTCTGCGCCGGCTTCCTTCAGCGCCTGAAGCTTTTCTTCCGTGATACTGTCTGGCCTTCCCGCCTCCACGGTAAATTCCCTGGCCGTCCCTACCGGATAATACGACCGGATACATTCCACCAGGTCTCTCAACTGCTCGGCAGACAGCGTGGTAGGAGTCCCGCCCCCTATATAGATACTGGACAGATGCTTTCCCCGGTTCATGGGAAGATTGCTGCAGCCTTCCAGTTCCCGCTTTAACGCTTCTAAATATCCCGGTATCAGCCTGCCAAACTGCTCTGCCGGATAGGAGGTAAAGGAACAATACAGGCAAGTGGTAGGACAGAAGGGGATTCCAATATACAGACTGTACCCCTGCTCATATTCTGCCTTTTGGAGCAGGGCCGCTTCTCTCTGGGCAATATCCAGGCACAGATCTGCTTTCTTCTCACTGCACTGGTATTCCACTCGAAGAGAATGCTTTACTTCCTCCCGGCTTTTTCCTGCCAAAAGCTCATTCATGGGAATCTTCGTAGGGCGCACCCCAGTCATAGTCCCCCATACCGGCACCCGGCGGCGCAGGCCCTGGGGCAGGTTTTCCTTCGGCCAGTCCCGTAACATGCAGAACAGAAGCCGCTTTAACTTATTCTTGTAGGCAGACCGATAAGGATGGGCCAGTTTGCCTTCCTTTTTATGGAAATCCTCCAGGCCGCTGACGTCTGCCTGCTCCATCCTTTCCTGCCCGCAGGACTTCAGACAGATCCGGATCTTCTGCTGTTCCAGAAAGATCCGGATCTGCAGCCCCTCTTCCGGCAATTGCTCCTCAGGGGCGCCCCAGACCGTCTTGCTTTTCTGTCCGGGAAAGAAACTGTTGACGAGGGCCTGAAGTTCATAATCAAAATCCTTTTCCGACAGCCATAGGGTGATCATGACTGTTCCGCTCCGATAAAAGGATTAAAATTCTTTTCATGCCCAATGGTGGTCATCATCCCATGTCCCGGATACACTTTCACCCCATCGGGCAAAGGAAACAGCTTTTCCCGGACAGAGCGGATCAATTGCTGCATGCTTCCGGTAGGGAAATCTGTTCTTCCCACCGATTCCTGAAATAACGTATCCCCGGAAAACAGAATCCCTTCTTTTCCAAAGTAATAACAGACGCCTCCCGCAGTATGCCCGGGCGTATAAATGCACCGCATAGTCTGTCCCAAAAAAGTCACTTCCTGCCCATCCTCCAGCCATTCATCCGCTTCCAGGGTAACCGGAGAGGTAAACTGCGCAGAGACATTCTGCGCACCGTCCGCCATAATCTCTTTCTCTGCCGCCCCCGCATAAATCTTAACCCCGAACTTTTCTCTCACTTCATTTGCAGCAACCATATGGTCAAAATGCCCATGGGTCAAAAGGATGCCTATGGGCTTTAGCTCCTTTCGCCTCACATATTCCTCAATCGTATCTTCTTCAAAGCCAGGATCTATGATCAGGCACTCCCTCGTATCCTCGTGATACAAAAAATAACAGTTGGTCTGTATCGGTCCCACTACCCGAAAATCACATAATAAACGGTTCATTTTCTTCCAATCCTTTCCTGCCGCCAGCCATGCCTGCAAGCCATCTATGACCTGGTTCTCTGGATATCCTTAATGCCATCTACTGCCCGCAGCTTTTTGGTGAGTTCCCGCAGCGATTCCACGCCCCGGATCCCAAATCCTACCGTGATCGTTGCAATGCCCTGTTTGCTGGTGCGGGTATTCATGGACTTCACATCAATCTTATTCTCTGTAAAGATCTTAGTGATCTCCAGCAGCAATCCCATTCGGTCATATGCATAAATAATGATCTCCGTATCATAATACTCATTTTCTTTCCCCTCAGGAGTTACCTGCCATTCTGCTTCAATAATCCGATGGCGGTCATCCTCAGACAGATTCATCATATTCACACAATCCGTCCGATGGATCGACACTCCTCTTCCCCGGGTCACAAATCCGATAATCTCATCCCCCGGCACCGGACTGCAGCATTTGGAAAAGCGCACGGAAACATCATCAATCCCGGCTACTACTATACCGCTTTTGGATTTCACGGTGGCCGCTGCCTTCCCCCGGCCGCCAGAGCTATTATTCTGTCCCACAGCCTCCAGAATATCCTTGTCCGTGGTATGAGGCGGATTCTTCTTATGGTAGGCGTCCTGCAATTTATTAACAACCTGTCCCTCTTTTAACCCGCCATGGCCGATGGCCGCCAGCACAGAGTCCCAATCACGAAATCCATACTTTTTCATGCAAGCCGTTGTATATTCTGTTTTCAATAATTCGGACAGCACAATTCCCTGGGCCTTGCAATAATTGCTCAGCAGCTCCTTGCCCCGGATAATATTCTCTTCTTTAAACTCCGAGCGGAACCATTGATTGATCTTATTTTTCGCCTGGGTGCTTTTTACAAGAGACAGCCAGTCGCGGCTGGGGCCTCTGGAATTCTGGGAGGTAATGATCTCCACCCGGTCGCCGTTCTGGATCTTATAATCAATCGTCACAAGATTCCCATTGACCCTGGCCCCCACCATCTTATTCCCTACGGCGCTGTGGACTGCATAGGCAAAATCAATCGTAGTCGAACCGGCGGGAAGATTTTTCACATCCCCGTCTTTTGTAAAGCAGTATACATGGTCAGAGAACAGATCCAAGTCGCTTTTCAACAGACTAAGGAACTCCTTATTGTCCGACATATCCCGCTGCCATTCCAGAATGCGGCGGAGCCATGCCAGCTTCTCCTCCTCGTTATCCTCGGTCTTGCCCCCCGTCTTATTTTCCTTATATTTCCAATGCGCCGCGATCCCATACTCTGCGGTCCGATGCATCTCATACGTCCTGATCTGGATCTCAAAGGGCTGTCCCTGGGGACCGATCAGCGTAGTATGCAGAGATTGATAGTTGTTGGGCTTTGGCATGGCGATATAATCCTTAAAATGCCCGGGAATAGGCTTATAGATCTCATGGATGATCCCGAGCGCCGTATAACATTCCCTTTCCGTATCTACAATGATCCGGACGGCAAAAAGGTCATAAATCTGTTCCAGTTTTTTATTCTGAGTGACCATTTTCTTGTACACACTGAAATAGTGTTTGGCGCGTCCGTCAATAGTAGCTTCAATCCCTGCTGCCTGAATATGCTCCCTTACCTCCGCTACGATCTGCTTGATAAATTCATCCCGCTGTACTTGTCCATTGGCGATCCGCGTCACCAGATTATAATACATATCCGGTTCCAGATAACGGAATGCCAGATCATCTAACTCTACTTTTACTTTGGAGATTCCCAGACGGTCAGCAATGGGAGCATAGATATCCAATGTCTCCGTAGATTTCTCTCTCTGCTTTTCCGGAGTCTGGTACTGCATAGTACGCTGGTTGTGCAGCCGGTCGGCCAATTTGATCAGAATCACGCGGATATCCTTTGCCATGGCCAGAAACATCTTGCGCAGATTCTCTGCCTGTACTTCCACTTTATCTGCCACGTAGTTCAATTGGGTCAGCTTTGTCACTCCGTCTACCAGCAGAGCAACCTCTTCTCCAAACTGATCGGCGATATCCTTACTGCTCATCACCGTATCCTCTACCACATCATGGAGCATGCCCGCTATAATCGTCTCTTTATCCAGCTCCAATTCTGCCAGGATAATACAGACACACAGAGGATGGATGATATAAGGTTCGCCGGACTTGCGCAGCTGTCCCTTATGCGCATGATCGGCAATATGGTACGCCTTCTCGATCATGGAGATATCATCTGAGGGATGATATCTCCGGATCATCTGGATCAGCTTTTGATACAATTCCTCCGGTTCTGTAAAATCCTGAGGGATCATGCTGGTCCGCAGCTCTCCGTTATCAATATTCACTTCTATCTGATCGGTGTCTTCCCTTCGACTGGTCTCTTCCATAAAATCTCCATTCCTGCGCTGTCACATCTTTTTCCGTCCAAAGACTCGCGCATCAAAGTTGATCCCGCAAGCAACATACGCCCATTATACGCTGATTTTCTTCCAAAATCAAGAAACAGAACAGTCCCGTGCTGCCTTGGCCTACACAGAATAAGCCCACACCGCCTTGGCCTGATCCAGGATTACTTCTATATCCCAATCCTGCTGGGACCGGGAGATACTATTGGGATCATTGACCTCCAGCGTTCCCTCCTGGGTAAGCCCTGTCAGCACAATGAAATGGCCGGTTGTCGTAAAATCCCCCGGCTTCATGCTGCAGATGACCGGATGCCCCTTTTTCAGCTGTTTCCGAATATCCTGCTCACTGAGAGAAATGGCATGTACTGTCAGGCCCAGGCTCTGCGCCCCAGAGGACATCAGGCTCCAGGAGGATCCGGACTCGCTGGTATAGTAATTGTTCTCTATACTGAATTCCGCTATCGCATCCGGGCTAAGAGAGGCATCCTGCAAGAGACCGGCGCAGACCATCGACAGACAAGTAGGGCCGCAGCCATCAATGGCGATAATATTATCCCCATAAGCAGTATACCCCCACCGCTTATCCCATTGCTGCAATAAGGGGATACCGGAAGCTACTTCTTCCTGGGTAAGTTCTCCCGATGCCTCCTGGTCCAGCTTATGCCTGGGATAATCCGCTGCAAAATCCAAAGTCTCCTGATTCGATACCGCCAGCTCCAGGATCTCCTTGGGATAAGCATACAGATTCATTAGTATTGTCTCTGCCTGAGGATATTCTTCCATCAGATCCAGTAAGCTCTGAGCCAGCTCCTCATCCCCCGCAGGAACATTGAATTCCGCCAAGGATATGGTCGGCTCGGGCGTAGCCTTCTCCTGAGCTGTCTGCTTCTTCTTTTCCATGCCGGAGACCGCCTTTATTCCCAGCCGGATCAATCCGCCGCAGAGTACCACCGCCAGAAGCAGAACAAGTCCCGCCACCATCCTTGCCAACATCACCTTACGCCTCTTTTGCTCCCGTCTCTTTAAACGGCGCAGGTATCGCAGATACTCCATTTCATCTTCCGGTATCCTCTGATTCATCTGTAACCTCCAATCTTAACCCTGCCTGTCTTTGTACTCCATCTGTGCCTATAATTCACAATCTATATCCATCAGCCTGTGCATCAGCGTATCATATTCCTGGGAAGTCAGCTTCCCATCATCAAAGCGGTCCGTGATCAACTCCTCCAGTTCATCCCATACATACTTACTCTTTCCCTGTTCCAGCCTGTCTAATTCTCTGTCAAAGTCCCTGTAATCCTCCATTCGTTTCCCCTTTCCAGCAATCTACAGAAGCTGCCGCAAAAGGCTTCCCCTCTGCGGCAGCTCCTGCCTCCTTACCCTCTGCCCTTCCAAGGACCGGACAGAAAGAAAGGTATCTCTTATTACTCTCCGTAATGGACATGGAGAAGCTCATGGGCCTTGTCCTTCAGCAGTCCATTCTGGTACAGGTTCATCAGCGTTGGATTCTCCTCAGAACGCTTTACAATGGCTGACTTATCTGCCTTATACATTCCATTAGCTCTCTCCTGCTTCACATTCTGATAGCCAAAAGGCTGGCCGGCTCCGCCGATACATCCATAGGGGCAGGCCATGACCTCTACAAAATCCAGCCTCTCTTCACCCCGCTGCAATTTCTCGATCAGCTTCTCCGCATTTCCCAATCCATTGACTACACCTACGCGCAGAGTATTCTCTCCCACCTCTACTTCAGCGATCTTTGTTCCCTCCAGCCCCCGGATACCGGAATATTCAATTTCGCGCAATGCCTCATTATTCTTCTCTGCTACATGGCGCAGGGCCGCTTCCATTACACCGCCGGTCACGCCGAAGATCACACCGGCTCCGGAATTAATGGAGAAAGGCATATCCGGCGCGCTCGGCTCAATCTCATGGAACTGGATGCCCAATTCCTTGATCATCAAAATTAATTCCTTAGTGGTGATCACATAATCCACGTCCGGCACGCCTTCATTCTGGAATTCCTCTCTCCCGGCCTCATATTTCTTAGCAACGCAGGGCATAACTGCAACGGATACTGTCTCCTTTCCCGACTCCTGATCCGCCGGCTTATAATATTCCTTGATCAAAGCTCCGAACATTTCCATCGGAGATTTGCAGGTAGAGACATAGGGAAGCAATTCCGGATATTTTGTCTCCACAAAGCGTACCCATGCGGGACAACAGGAGGTAAACAAAGGCATGGAATTACCCACAGGATATTTCTTCTCTCCATTCTCCAGTTTGTAGATCAATTCCGTAGCCTCTTCCACCACCGTCATGTCGGCGCCGAAGCTGGTATCAAATACCGTATCAAAGCCCAGCATCCGAAGAGCCGTAAATATCCTGCCCACAGAGTTTTTGCCGGGGGCCAGGCCAAATTCTTCTCCAATCGCAACCCGTACCGCCGGAGCAATCTGAACTACCACCCGCTTATCCGATGCATACAGGGCCTGCCATACCTCTTTCAGATCATTTTTGATGGTGATGGCGGCAGTGGGACAGACTGCTGCGCACTGCCCGCAGTTGACACAATCCGTATCGGCAATATTCTTGCCAAAAGCAGGGGTCACAACCAGATCAGCGCCCCGGTTGGCAAAATCAATAGCGCCTACATGCTGTACCTCATTGCACATTCTTACGCAATCACCGCAAAGAATACATTTGCTGGGATCTCTCACAATGGATACAGAGGAATCGTCGATGCACCGCTCCGGATGGGTATTGGGGAAACGCACCTGGGTCAGACGGAATCTGGCGGCCAGCATCTGCAGACGGCAGTTGCCGTTTTTCTCACACGTAGTACAATCCCTGCAATGGGACGCCAGTAAAAGTTCCAATATCATCTTCCTGTGCTGATGAAGTTTGGAGGTATTCGTGCGGATCACCATCTTATCCCTGGGCGGCGTAGAGCAGGATGCCATAATGCTTCCTCTTTCATCCTCTACCACGCACATACGACAGGCACCATAAATAGACATATCTGTATAATAGCAAAAGGTAGGCACGTGAATCCCGGCTTTACGGATTACTTGCAGGATATTTTTTTCATCGGTAAATTCCGTGCGGATACCATCGATTACCATGTATTTTTTTGACATTCGTTTCTCACCGTCCTATTCTATATTTCCCTGACTGCCCCAAAGCTGCAGCCGTCCTTACATGCACCACATTTAATACATTTAGAAGCATCTATCATATGAGGCTCCTTTACATTGCCTGATATTGCTCCCACCGGACACATCCTTGCGCACTTGGTACAGCCCCGGCACAATTCAGGATCGATCTGCAGGGTCATCAATGCCTTACACTGGCCTGCGGGACATTTCTTATCCTTTACATGTGCAATGTATTCCTCCCGGAAATACTTCAGGGTACTGATGACAGGTGAGGCTGCCGTCTTCCCGAGGCCGCAGAGCGCTGTAGCGGAGATCGTATCCGCCAGCTTCTCCAGAAGTTCAATATGTTCCATTGTCCCCCTGCCCTCGGTGATATCGTTCAATAACTCCAGCATTCTCTTGGTGCCCTCCCGGCAAGGCACACACTTTCCACAGGATTCATTCTGAGTAAAATTCATAAAGAAGCGGGCCACCTCTACCATACAGCTCTTGTCATTCATAACAACAAGGCCGCCGGAACCAATCATGGCTCCCACCTTTTTCAGAGAATCAAAGTCCAGCTTCATATCCAGGTGGTTTTCTGTGGCATTAATACACAGGCAGCCGCCGGAAGGTCCTCCGATCTGCACCGCTTTAAATTTCCCGTCTTTCACACCGCCGCCAATGTCAAAAATAACCTCCCGGAGCGTTGTCCCCATAGGTACCTCGATCAATCCTGTATTCTGGACATTCCCGGTAAGGGCAAATGCCTTGGTCCCATGATTGTTGGCAGGACCATAGCCCTGATACCACTCTGCGCCATTCAATATAATAGGCGGCACATTACAGAAGGTCTCTACGTTATTCAGGACAGTAGGCTTATTAAAAAGGCCATGCTCCACAGTACGGGGCGGCTTTACTCTGGGCATGCCTCGATTGCCCTCGATAGACGTAGTCAAAGCGCTTCCTTCGCCACAGACAAATGCTCCGGCTCCCTGGCTGATCCGCAGATCAAAATCAAAACCGGACCCCAGGATATTCTCTCCCAAGAGCCCCCGGTCCAACGCCTTATCGATCGCTTTCTGCAATCTCTCCACTGCCAGGGGATACTCTGCCCGGACATATATATAACCATGATGCGCCCTGGTCGCAATAGCGGCGATCAGCATGCCCTCAATCACCCTATGCGGCTCTCCCTCCATCATCGAACGATCCATGAAAGCGCCGGGGTCTCCCTCATCTCCGTTACACACGATATAACGCTCTTCCTCGGCCTGATTCAGCACCTGCTGCCATTTTCTTCCTGTGGGGAAGCCGCCGCCTCCCCGCCCTCTCAGACAGGATTCCGAAATTTCATCCACAATCTCCTGGGGCGTCATATCAAACAACGCCTTAGCAACGGCAGTATAACCGCCCAGCGCAATATATTCTGCAATGCTCTCCGCATTGATCCTTCCACAGTATTCCAGAGCGATACGGGTCTGCTTTTTATAGAAAGGGATATCCTCCTGTTTTACATAATTGTTCCCTGCAGTATCCTTATATACCAGACGCTCCACTACCTCATCCTTGATAATGCTTTGCTCGATGATCTCCTCGCAGTCTTCTATCTTTACCTTGAGATACAACCATCCCATAGGCTCGATCCGCAGCAGGGGACCCATCTCGCAGAATCCATGGCATCCGCTCTTCTTCAGTCCGATACTTTCATCATGAGGCTCCTTTTCCAGGACCAGGGCACAGCGCAGCCCCTTCTCCTCAATGATTTCTTTCATTCTCTCATATATTTTCAGAGAGCCTCCTGCCACACAGCCTGTTCCGGCACAGATCAGGATCTGTTTTCTCTGGCTGTTGAGGGAAGCTTTATATTCCTTCTGCTTGGCAATCAGCTCTTCCCTTGTTCTAATTTTCATCAACGGCTTCCTCCTTCAGTGTTTTTATCAGCTCTCTGGCCTTCTCCGGGGTCATAGCCGGATGAACATGGTCATTTACAGTACAGACAGGAGCCAGGCCGCAGGCTCCCAGACAGGATACTGTTTCTACGGTAAACATCATATCCTCCGTAGTATTCTTTTCCGCAGTCACACCCAAAGTGTTCCGAAATTCCTCCAGAATAGGGACTGATTTCCGAACATGACAGGCTGTCCCGTCACAGATCTTGATTACATATTTTCCTTTGGGATCCAGAGAAAAATTCTCGTAAAATGTCGCCACTCCATAAATCTTAGCCTCACTGATCTTTAGTTTCCTGGCTATGTAGCTTAACGCCTCCTCTGGCAGATAATGATGCACCTTCTGAATGTCCTGCATGATCGCAATGAGAAGAGTGCTGTTGTAATCATGCTCCTGCAAGATCTCATCCAGCTTTGCAATTTCCTGATGTGTCAATAATACCGCTCCTTTCGTATCTGTTTTGTGGCTGCTTGAATCATACTGCAATCCTACCCTGTATATTATAACATTTCGACAGAAACTGCAATTATAACTTTCGTTTTTACAAGGTGCCCTGGGATCCTAAAATACAGCGTTCTGCCTCACAGATCATACGAGTTCATTGAAATAACTCTTTCTGCCTGAAAAAAACTCCCGCTGGAATTCCTGAACCGTTAATTCCCGGTCCGGGCAGCGATCCTCTCCTGCCCGGGAGACCTCAGCGGCCTCACCGCCTCCTCTGATTTCCAGTTTCCATATCCCATTATTTTCCGGGATCCATTCATCCCGTATCCGAACATATTCTTTGTATGGTTTCGGGGCAGACAATAATCTGGCGCAGGTTTCAAAGTGAATGATCCTTCCCATCATCACAGGGCTGGTTTCCCGGCCCCCTCCCAGAAATTCTGTGTCCCCGATCAGGCACTGCAGCTCTTCCTCTTCCCTCATTTGGCAAAGATAATTTCCAAGGGCTGTAAATAACTCTTCCCGATCCTCCGTTTCCAGCCCTTCTGCCATTCCCTCAAAAATCTCTACCTCGCCATCCTCCTGCCCATATTCCAGATAACCTGCCAGGGAATCCCCCCGATAGACCAGCAGGAGCTGCCCCCGGCATGCCCGCATCTCCCGGGAAATATCCTGATAATATTCCTGGCTGCGCTCCACATAAATCTGAAACCGTTGGGACAAAAGCCGCCGGGACAGAAGGACCAGCCGCTGCCGGTCTGATTCCGCCGCCTCTTCATAATCTAAAAAATGATATTCCGTCCCCTCTGCCTCCATATTCCGATGCAGGCTTCTTCTGGTCCGGCTGTTCTGATAAAAATACGCAAAACCATAGGGGAGATAAATTGCCGGGGAGGCCGGCATTAGAAAAGTAAACGGTTCCTGTTGGGCATACAATAGAGAAAAGGTTTCTTGGAGCAGCTGCTGCATATAGCCCTTCCTTCTCCTCTGGGGACTGGTACAGACTCCAACAATATAATGGAGGAGATATGTTCTGCCATCTAATACTACCGGGTAGGGATTCAGATGGAGCATGCTATATGCTTTACCTGACATGCCCCTCAGCAGCAGAGTTGTGGAGGAGGCCCATTTCCTCTCCTCTCCCCATTGATTTCCAAAGTAGTAATCCACATAGAGGGCAGGATCCTGGAAATTCTCCTCCCACAGCCTCCGGCATTCCTGATACGCCATAGCGTTTTGCTGCTCCGGCTCTATCACCACAACCTTAACCTGCTCCTGCTGACTGTACATATGCCCTCCCTTACTTTCCTTTATCTGCTCCTCCGGGCAACCGACCGCCCTGAATCCAATCCAGCAAAATATTTCCCACTGGTTTCTGCCCCTCTTTGCAATAAAAGAAATCTCTTAAGCGGCAGCGTTCCTGCCTTCCATATTCCCTGCCCTGATGGACGGCCTGTTCCAGCTGAGCCAGCAGGCCGTCAAAGTCTTCTGCCTTATTCCCCGGCGTAACCTGGTGATAATCAAAATACATTTCCCGGTCGTGCTCCAGATATTCCCGGTAATCATAACAGTAGAACAGAAGCGGGGCGTCCAGCAAAAGATAGTCAATGTAAATACTGGAGTAATCTGTGATCAAAAGGCTGACCTCCAGAATCAGCCTCTGAACATCTATGTTTTCTGAGGTAATGTCCAGAATCCGGGGATAAGCAGACAGATCTTCCTGCTCCTTCCGGTGATAAAAATGCTTTTTGATCACAAAATAATAGTCTTCTTTCTCTAAAAAAGCCTCCAGCCGTTCCAGGTCAAAAAGAGTCCCGGCATACATAGGCTCTTCCCCCTCTTTCCGATGGGTAGGGCAATACAAAATAATCCGCTTCCCCGCAAAATACGGGGCGGGCCTTTCCTGGAAAAACACATCATTCCTGGGCTGTCCCAGACACAGGATCTTTTCCGCCGGCTTTCGGAAGGCGCTCTGGTATATGGGGATATAATTCTGGCTGGTGGCCACATAATATTCCCTTCCCAGAGGAATGTTGATGAAAAAGTCCCGGATTTTCTGCCGCAGGCTGTCCCAGTCCTTCTCATATTTATCATCGTAACAGATCTTCTTCAGCGGAACGCCATGCCACAAATCCAGGATGACCGCCCTCCCCAAAAAAGTGTGCTGCAGATCACTGATCCCATTAGAGACCACTGCATATTTTGCTCTAAGCTGGACCCAGACCGCCTGAGGGCTTCCCCAGAGATACGCCTCATATCCCATTTCCCGGATTTCCTGGATAATGCCGGGCGCTTTGGCGATCCAGACACAACGCAGCCCTTCCCTCTCCTGCCCCTCCAGAAAAAGCTGCATGGAATTATCCGCAAATCTCTCCCCCAACCATGCGCCAAATACGCACAGTTTCTTATCTCTCGGCATTAACATAGACAAATACATCACAAAATATTTGCCCAGAAGCCGAAGTCCTTTTATCATCTTCCCCATTGGTTTTCAATCCTTTCCTGTCATCAGAGGTTCCATTGTCCGGTCAAGGCAGCTTCCCTGTCTTTTCTCATCCCCAGAGTCTTTGCATCCATCTTCGGATCCTTCCTTGTTTCCACGCTCCGTTTTCCCTGTAGAACCGGACCCGCTTCCTATGGGATCGTTCCCCCAGCCTGCCATACTCTTCCAACAGCTGGTATGTTTTCTGGCTCTCTTTTCTGGTTTCCTTCTTCTGTATGCTGTCTCCATAACACTCTAAAAAGCAGCGGATCTGCCTCCAGGATGCTGCCATTTCTCTCTGATAATTTTTCTTTCCCTGGACAAGGCGCCTGGACAGATAAAAGGGATCTTTACTGTCCTTAGCTCCCACACTGTTATGTCCATGCTGACGGTAAGCCATGGTAGGCTGGTCAATGACATCCATCACGCCGAATACGGAAGCATAGAGAGCCGCCCAATAATCGTGCATGATCACCTCTTCCCTTCCCACATGCCCGGCAATTGCCAGCAAAAGACTGCGATTCATCATCATCGTACATCCGGTTACATTATTCTGAACCAAAAGTTCAGCCAAAGTTGGTCGGAAGGATAAATGGGATAATCGAAAAAAGGACGGAGATTGAATCCGCAGTATGTCGTCAGCTACCTCCAGATCAGTATGTACTAATATTGGGACACCTTTTCCCCTCTTTCTCTCTATATCCTGCATTTTCCTTAAGGTAGAGCCAATCTTATCCTTGTACCAGACATCATCCTGATCGCAGCACATTACATACTCACTGCCTGCCTCTGCGGCATCCTGCAGGAGCAATGCAAAATTCTTCTTTGCCTCTCCGGTGGTCTCCTGATTTTCTATGACCGCCACCTGCTGCGGGACACGGTCTGCAAATTCCTTCAGGATCAGCAGAGTGTCATCCTGGCTTCCATCGTCCCGGACCAAAAGCCGCCATTCCTTGTAGGTCTGTTCCTCCAGAGATTTCAATTGCTGCCGGATATAGGGCTGTCCGTTATACGCAGCCATAACAATCGTAACCAGACTCACAGAAATACCTCCTTCCCCAGATCTGACAATACCAGATCTGCTACCCGTTTTGCAGAGCCTCCGTCCAGATGGTCAAAGAAACGGCGTTTAAAGGCAGGGATTTTCTCCTGGCCGAACTCCCCTTTTCTTACTACCTGTTCCAGTTCCTCCTGGCTGGCTACGATCCGTCCGGGCACAAAATCCTCATACTCATAATAAAAATCCCGGGCACGGATATATTCCTCCAGGTCATATGCGTAGAAAAGCATGGGAATATCTAACAATGCCGCCTCAAAAATCACAGAGGAATAGTCAGTGATCAATACATCTGTTACAAAAAGTAAATCGTTGATCTCCTCCTCTTGTGTCATATCCAATACCCTGCTCTGATATTCCCGGGGAATAGGATGCCGTTCCTGAATATAGGGATGATGCTTCAGGAGCAGAACATATTCTTCCCCTAACTGTCCCAAAAAATGGCCAATATCAAATTGTTCCATAGGATAGTATGCCCCCTCCTTGTCCCATCCCCGGAAAGTTGGGGCGAAAAGGATAATCTGCTTTCCCTGGAACTGAGGATATTTTTTATAAAATTTCTCTATCCGGTCACGGCGGTATGCTTTGTCAAAAAATACATCGGTCCTGGGAATCCCGGTAGCTTCCACATGGCTGGGAGAGATTCCGAAGCCCTCTGCATAAAAACGGGCAATCTCCTGTGAGCTTACGATCGCATGGGTATAAAAACGATGATTCCGATCTCTCTGACTGGTTCCCTCTGCCTTCCCCAGCCGGGAATATCCAAAGGTCTTAAAAGCCCCGCAGGCATGCCACAGCTGGATCAGGCTTGTCTCCCTTTTCCGATCGATAAAATCTAAAAAATTGCAGGAGTCATCCACCAGGATTACCTTGGCGGTAGCCGCATGATAGGCAGCGCGCCAAAAATACCAGGGATGAAATTCTTTCATATCACATGCCTTTAGCAGCACAGAAATCTGAAGAAGCCTATCTGTCCTCTTTTTTAATTCCCTGTATACAAATTCCATATTCCCACTCATCCGGCTGCGCCGGTTGGACAAAAAAAACACCTTATGCTTTTTCACAGGACATACCCGGAACAGGCGGAACAAGGTTCGGAACAGATGACGGTTCACCTTGGACAGGAGAGGCTCTGCCTTCCCCTTTCCTTCGTCTGTATCCTCTGCCTTCTTCGTTTGAGCAGCCTCTTCCTCTCCTTCGCTTTTTTCCAAAATGCGCACTTCTATACTCTCTGTCCCCTCTTGTCCATTGGTAGATGCGGTAAGGCCACTTTCACCGGACAGTATCGGAAGCTGGCGCACCGGTATCCCTTCCAGCTCCAGCGGCCCATACTGAAGCGCAAAAGAAAGTGCAAATTGCCGGGGATGGTCTCCAATGTGAAAAAGATATTCCAGGTCATAGGACTGACGGGCCTGCAGCAAAGCCATTCCATCCTCCTGCTGCATCCCATACTGATAAATATTCAGAGGGATCCTGCGGATATCCTCCCCACAGGCAAAACAAGCCGTCAGCCTGGGAGAACGCACCTTGGGGGAGTAAGCGCAGCCCTTCACCGCCGCCTCAATCTTCAGGCTTTTGCCTTCCCGTTTCAAACTTTCTATTACAATCTGTATCATATATTTATTCCTTTCCCTGCTGCTCTTTCTGTTAGTTTAATGCAAGTCCCATAAATTATCCAATTATTTTGAAACATTTTTCTGTAAGCCCATATACTGTTATTGATATAGGCTAAGGAGAACTGTGGATCACTATGCATCGTGTCGCCTCAATTATTCATCTTGATTTTGCAAGACGGCAAAATCTGACGGGAAAGGGTGTCGGTATCGCCATTATGGATACCGGTATCGGCTATCACCCAGATCTGACCGGAGCTGACTCCCGCCTGATCGCATTTCAGGACATGATCAATCATCATCATCGTTTCTATGACGATAATGGACACGGAACACATATTACCGGTATCATCGCAGGAAATGGGGCTAACTGCAATAAATACTATGAAGGTATCGCACCGGAAGCTCATTTCATCATGATAAAGGTTCTGAATCAACGGGGCGAGGGGAATATCGAGGATGTGATCGATGGTATCTCCTGGCTTCTAAAATATCACAAAGCCTATAATATACGGATCGTTAATATTTCTGTTGGGAGCAGCCGCGGAAAACTTTTTGACGAATCTTCCGCTCTGGTCCAAAGCGTGAACCAGCTCTGGCGGGCAGGTATGGTAGTCCTTACCGCTGCCGGTAATCATGGTCCCACCCCTCAAAGCATTGGCGCCCCTGGCAATAGCCGGAAGATCATTACCGTGGGGGCTTCTGATGTAATGCAGACCGGCATGGGACGGGACTATTCTGGAAGGGGCCCCACAGAAAGCTGCATCAAAAAACCGGATATCGTTGCCCCAGGCTCCAATATCATCAGCTGCCAGCCTCTCCAGCCTTTTTCGGCCGCCCCCAACCTCTATGGCGCCGGCAGCCGCAGGAGCTATCCTGTCAGCCTTGCCTACCATGCCAGAAGCGGAACCTCTATGTCCACCCCTATTGTCAGCGGCTGCATTGCCCTCCTCCTTCAACAGCAGCCCACACTGACAAACCAGCAGGTAAAGCTCCGCCTGAAAGAGACAGCTCTGGACCTGGGCTATAGCCATTCCCGTCAGGGCTGGGGGCTGATCCAATTGGACCGTTTCTTATCCGCCTATTAATATTTTTGCTCTTCGACAATAACATGCCGAAGAGCAAAATTAATGTTAAATATTAATATCTTACCTTTTCACTTAATTGCCCAATAGCTCATCAATGGCCTCAACGAATTTTCCCATTTCATTCTTGGAGAGCTGGGCGGATGCCCCCAAAGCATCTCCCTTCCGTTTCATCTCCTCATTAATCAGGGAAGAAAATACTACCACTGGAATATCCTTCATGTCCGGATCCTCACGGATCAGCTTCAGCAGACGGTGCCCGTCCATCTGAGGCATCTCAATGTCTGTAATGACACATGCCACCTTATCCTGCACATTGCCTTCTTGTTTATATGTCTGTAATATTTCCCAAAGTTCGAGGCCATTATTCGTAGGAATCACATTGGCATAACCTGCTTTAGACAGCCCATCGAAGATCAGGGTGCTCAAAAGCTGGGAATCCTCGGCAAAAAGAATAGGCGCTTTGTTGATTTTTCTCTTTCCCAGCTTATCAATATCGGAAAGCTGGATTCCCACATCCGGCGAAATCTCTGCCACGATTTTTTCAAAATCAATGACCAGAACAAGCTTGTCATTGATATTAATAATACCTGTTACCACACTGTCGGAAGAATGGCTGATAACACTATCCGGCTTTACGATCTGGCTCCAGTTCACCCGATGGATCCCTATCACACTATCTACATGAAACCCCGTATTCAGGCCATTGAAGTTGGTGATCAGAAACATATCTTTATCGCTTCTCTCCGTCTCTGGCAAGCCCAGACACTTGGCCAGATTAATAATGGATATGGTTTCACCTCTTGTCGTAAAAGCCCCCTCTACGTGAGGATGAGAATTGGGAACCGGGGTTATCGGCTGATAATTTAATATCTCTCTGACCTTCGCCACATTGATTCCATAATAGTTTCCCCCCACCATGAATTCTAAGACTTCCAACTCATTTGTTCCGCTTTCCAACAATATGTTTGTATCCATAAATAACCTCCATCCTCCGTGCTGCTTCCGTACTTATACGCATTTCCCCACAGATACCATCCTTCTCCGTCCACGCACAGTATCTGAAAATACTCATTAAAAGTATTTTACTATAGGTATCTGTTATTTGCAAGCTAAACTCCATCCCTCATCATAATTAGCGGCTGCTATCCTGCCCACAGATGGTATTTGACATATTTTTCTCTTTTGACTATCATACCCGTCTTTAGGATTTAGCACTATATTTCTTTGAGAGTTTATATATAAATGTTTTCCCCTAAGTCAGCATGTTTGCT